>JAILGH010000023.1 GCA_024697025.1 Pseudobutyrivibrio sp. | reverse complement strand
TGTGCCTGTTGCTGCTGTACCTGGCTCGTCTGCGTTAGTAGCTTCCTGTCCGTCTGCTGTCTCATCTTCTGGGCTAGCATCTTCCTGGCCACTAGGCTCTTCATCAGGAGTTGTATCCTCTGGCTCATCTACAGTTGGCTCTTCACCACCACTTGGAGTTTCTCCACCACCTGGAGTTTCTCCGCCGCTTGGAGTTTCTCCGCCGCTTGGAGTTTCTCCGCCACTTGGGGTCTCTCCGCCACTTGGAGTTTCACCACCACTTGGAGTTTCTCCGCCGCTTGGAGTCTCGCCGCCTCCTGGAGTCTCGCCGCCACTTGGGGTCTCTCCGCCACTTGGAGTTTCTCCACCACTTGGAGTTTCTCCGCTACCTGGGGTCTCGCCGCCACCTGGGGTCTCTCCCCCACCTGGGGTCTCGCCGCCTCCTGGAGTCTCTCCGCCTCCTGGAGTCTCACCGCCACTTGGAGTCTCGCCGCCTCCTGGGGTCTCGCCGCCACCTGGAGTCTCGCCGCCACTTGGGTCTTCTCCGCCGCTTGGGTTATCCACTACTACAGATCCACTTAATACGCTAAGGTGAGCCTCTGAGGTAAGCATAGATAAATTGTATTTGTTAGTGTATTTATAGATAGAAGTTCCATCTATTCTTCCAAGTAATCTAATATGTGAAAAGCTGCTTGTGTCCACTACACTTGTTGTAAACAAAGGCTCCAGACCAGATACAGTATTAGTATTTTTGTTATATAAAATTCTGTACCAGCCGTCATTTTGCCATATTGCAAACTCATGGCTGTTGCCTTTGTAATAAGCTGCCACATAAGTCAAACCAGTATCAGCGCATGCTCGTGGCAATGTATCTCTAAGATTGTATTCACCTGTTGGAGGGTAAATCCACAAATCCTCTTCAGACTGCTGCTTCGCACCATAGTATGAATTATAATGACTATTATCCTTATATAGATGCACTAATTCCAGCAAACCTTGATTAGTATCGATTGTATTTGTTAAGTCATCTCTTTCCCTGTCATCCAGGCTATATACATAATCCTGTCCATAAACCTTATTAGCAGTGATTCGTCTAAACTGATTTCTATTTAATCCCGATTGAACTATGTTAGTAACTTCATTTACAATTTCAACCTGACTAAAAATAATCTGTCCCTCTTCATTAACACCACTGAAAATATAATACGTAGAAACATCATCCGAATCAGTCACCTTGTAAAGTGTAGTTCCATCAAAGTCCTCAGTCTCTACTGTAGTTTCAGGATTGCTTGCTGCTATTAATGAAACAAATTCTTCCGCATTTTCCTCGATCTCACCAGCTTGCTCACTAGGAGTTTCAGGTGTTGTTTCTTCTGGAGTTTCTGGTGTCTCTGGTGTCTCTGGTGTCTCTGGTGTCTCCGGTGTCTCTGGTGTCTCTGGTGTCTCCGGTGTCTCTGGTGTCTCCGGTGTCTCTGGTGTCTCTGGTGTCTCCGATGTCTCTGGTGTCTCCGGTGTCTCTGGTGTCTCCGGTGTCTCCGGTGTTTCTGGTGTCTCTGGTGTCTCTGGTGTCTCTGGTGTCTCCGGTGTCTCCGGTGTCTCTGGTGTCTCCGGTGTCTCTGGTGTCTCTGGTGTCTCTGGTGTTTCCGGTGTCTCGTCGCCATCACCTTCCGACTGACCTTCACCGATTTCATTTGCATAAACCACGCATGGATTACAAATGCCATAAGCACTTCCAAGTAAAGAAGCAGTTATGATAGCCACTGTTAATTTTCTAGTTAACCTCTTACTTCTCATGTTAATCCTCCTTTCTTGGAATCACTAAAACCGCTATGGTTCCGTGAGGGGATTTCTAGTAACAATAGAATTTTTATTTTTCATATCCTATCTGCCATTTGTGTTCAACTAATGTTTTTTCAAGTACGTTAATGCCTAATCATGTCACTTCCTGCCAAGCTCACAAAAAAATCACATATATTGTGTTTAAATTGTTAATTGATAACGTTTAAGTACAATATATGTGATTTTATACTCGATTATTTAGTTGTATTTCATAATATATAATGATTGTCTCTTTCCCTCACTGATTTTGGACTGAACCAATATATCAGCAATAAATCCATCAAAAAAGAAGTCTGCAAATATCAGGAATTCATTGATATGAATCGAGCTTAATCTTACTTCTCTGTTTACGTATTATAGTTCAAGTTTTTAGTTCATTCAAAAAATTCCCCTAAACATTTTACCATTTACTCAGCTCTTTCAACACACTCATTTAATTCTCGAATCTTATAACCTACATCCTCGGGACAATGTGCATCTGAAGAAGTTATAATTTCCACATTATGTTTTTTAAGAGCTCTTAGAAACTCAGAATCTATTCCTAAACCTGCCGTCTGAGGGCATCTACGCTCCGCACCACTATTTTGATCCGCATATACGTTGTTTCTCGCCAGCTCCAAGGCCAATCTCTCATAATAGTCAGTCAACGCAAAGGATGGCCTGTGTCCAAACAGCTTAATGGTGTCCGGATGGCCTATTCCATCAAATATCCTGCTCTTTGCCAGGGAAAACGAATCCTCAAAGTAGTGCTGATAAATCTCGTCAACATCTATTCCTTCCCAAAGCTCCTTGGTGTGATCAAAAGCAAAATCATCAACAAAATGAACACTTCCCAGCAAAAAATCAAAGCCCTTGCCCTTAGTCTGCTCCACAATCAAATCCTCGTAGTCTTTAAAATAACATACCTCAAGACCAAACTTGATTTCAATAGGATATTCTCTGCTCCTGACTTTATCTATCAGTTCTAGATACTCATCATAGTTCTTCAATCCGGCTTTTCTATGAAACCAATCATTTACAAAATCACTATGAGCGCAGACTCTATCATACATAGGAGAAAATTCCTTAAACATAAAGTTATGTTCAAGCAAACGAATCTCATCAAGCTGCATTTCCACAGCCCTATCCACAAACCTCTGAATCCACTCCAAAGTGTAGTCCCCACGCTCAATATGAATGTGTCCATCTATCATTTTTCTCCCTTTATACATCTTAACCCCGTTCTATTTTCTAATAATCTCATCCACGCAGGTTGGTCCGCTTTACTCAGGATTTGCTATCTTATCAGGCACAATCCAGTAATCGCAAATACTGCCTCCAGTCGCCAACGTATAATCTCTATGAAGTACTCCATGAAGTGCTTCCATTGTATAATAATCTATCTCGCAACATACAGGTAATACCTCTAAGTATCCATACTTTCTTGCAAATGCTTCAATCGGGCATCTAGTAAAATGATAGTAACTACCATCCTTATGCTTTGTCTCATCAAAATTGAAATCCCAGGTTTTATCCTTGTACTGCGGATGTTCATCAACCCACGCCTGCATCGCACGAAAATTATCCTTCATCTTTTGCAAATCTTTAGGCTTATTTAAATCAATGCTACCCATGATTTTTAAAACCATAGGACTCTTCATGAACCTTTTAATTACAGCTCTATAACTTTCTACATCTATTGCACCTTCAGCAGCATTCCATATTGCAAGAAAAACAAAGCACATATAGATATTATTAGCCATAGGATTATCGTCACCAATATCATCTACCTTTTCAAGCATGCTTTTATAGATAGATTTCGCGCCTTTTAAAGCCTTACGTGCTACTTCAACACCATACTGCTCCCTAAGAAATCTCTTAAGCATTATGGAGAACAGTGTTATATAGGTCCCTTTATATTTCATCATGTTTTTTGTCCTCCAATAGTAAGCGTCATAACTTATGGTTATGCTTATAAATCAACTGCCATACTAATGCAAAAATAAGAAATAGAATCGCGATAATCTGTTTTACTGTCATATCACGCACCCCCTATTCTTTCTCCCAACTTTAGTATAGCATATTCGGTTAGTTATGTCTAACTCATTGTGCTTAACTCATTTATGAAATATATCTACACACACTTAAAAATATTATTAGCATCATCAAAGAATACCCAGTTGCCTTCGTTAATGTCCTTGGCTAACAGTTCTGCATCCGCTACCTCCATGTCAACATCGTGACCGTCTTCGTCACGAAGTCTAAGCAGCACTTGTGGCACATACCCAGCTGGGCGCTCCTCACATCCAAAATCTGCCTCCTGTATTTTCTTAACAATATACTTCAAGTTGATTCCTTCTTTCTAACGCAATTAAATACCAATTATTTGTTTTGCATTATTCCATCATATATACGCTTTTCAATTTCCTCATTGCTCATGGAATAATATTCATACTGACTAAAAGCGATAACTACATCACACTTTTCTGTCTCAGCAATCACGCAGTCATTTGCCTCGTAGTAAATCTTGTATTTCTTTCCCGGCATTAAGTTTTTAAGTTCACGCTCTTCAAGAAATTCTCTCTCCATATGTACCTCCATTAAGTCGGATTGACGTGATTTGAACACGCGACTTCTACATCCCGAATGTAGCGCTCTAACATCTGAGCCACACCCCGAAATTTCTATTTCTAATCAAAATAGATCCTCAACATCTAAAACATTAATTCCATTCTGAAACAACAATTCTGCAAATACTCCACGGCCATCAACTAGTTTTCCTGAGAAACTTCCATCATATACTTGTTTCACTCCACAAGAAGGACTTCTTGATTGAAGTATAACTAAATCTACGCTTTCCTCCAGTGCTTTTTGCAGAATTATTACATATTGGTTTTTCTTGAAATTTCCTCTACCGTATCAATCGTTGAATCAAAATCAACAGACTCTGCAAATTTATTAGACTTTTGATAATTGTACCATAAAGCCTTTAGCGGTTCATCTAGGCGCATATCCTCACAGATTTCTTTCCACTCTTTCAATTCGCCTTCAGAACCTCGTTTACGTGCTGTTCTATGAATTGCTTCTTCCAAAATATTATAATCAATCTTGTAATCATACATATGAAAGAACATATGCAAATCATAAAAATCTCTGGCTCTTGATGTACCGATGTTTCTTCGAATAATGGTCTCATATTTTTCAGCAAGGATTGTTTCACAATTGTAAGCCACAACATCAATTACGTCATCATCTAAGATTGTCTTATATTCATAATTAATAGCTCTTGGAGTGATTTCATCTCCTGTAGTAATATCAATTTTCATCTTATTAGCGATCTTACCGTAATGCGCCGTAAAATATGCTCTATAATTGTTGTAGTCATCATCCTCACGAATAGGCTCTAGCTTTTCAAACTCAAACTCTATCCCATCTCCAACATCAATCAATAGAATCTCTTTTATGATGTTACTTATCTCTGTCTCATCCATATTGATTCCATTTACTGTTGTGTCAATATCCATGGTAGTTCTTTCTATAATTCCCATCATAGATGAAATCAACATTCCGCCTTTTAAAATAAAATTTCTAGAATAGTCTGATTTTGACATTCTGTCCAATACTCTTTCAAGAAAGAACATCTGGAACACCTCTTGGGGTTGTAGCCCCCTTTCAGTAGCGAAATGTCTAATCTGGCCTTTTAACTGCTCCGGAGTACGTTCTATCACTATAAAACCTCCATATAAGTTCTTACTTTAGACTCAATATTAAACTGTCTAGCGTATTTAACTATTTTTCTAGGATTGTATTTCCCAGAAAAATATTCCTTAATCGCTTGCGTATATATCTGGTTATCTACAGATTTCTTATCTCGTATCAAATCACATATGCAACGTTCAACATCATATATTTTCACTGTATATCCTTGTGGAGTCACAGCATCTATAATCCCCAAATTCCATATATCTTTTTTACAATAATGAAATTTTGTATTTTCATAATCTCTTTTTATCCGAGAAACATTATCTCCTTGTGGAACTGTAATATCTAATTCATGTGGCACTCTATCGGATAATCCATGTAAATACAAAGCAGTTGCATGCGAAAAAATCATCTTCTCAGAGCGATTCTGTATCATAGTATATTCATCTGGCTGATTATCTGTAACTACATAGTTTCCATGCGATTCCTTAGATATCACACCACTTAATAATCCGTGATATAAAATCAAGCGCGATATACCATTTTCTGAAAGCTGGCTTGCAGATGCAATACCGCCAAACGACTCAATCACTGCCTTAATAGCATCTACTGAATAATCCATATATTACGCTCCTTTCTTTTCATTCTTTAATTTTATCACATTAAAGAACGTTTTCAAAGATATCATTCTTTATTTTTATATTTTTAAAGAACGTTTTATCAGATAAAAAAATAGCGGGTGTCTTACCCGCTTTTGGGTGGACCCGGGTCTTTCGACCAGCCCAGAAGCATTAATGCCTCTTCTTGTTTTCATAGTAACATCTATAAAACTCTATTACAACATTTTTTATATATATAAAGTCTTATGAAGCTTCCAAAAATCAATAGTCTCCTGTAAATCTGCTTCATCTGCAAATAAATTCATTTTCTTTCCAATGGCTATAGCCATATCAACGTACATATTAGCTCTTGCAGTTATTACACAATCACCAACTACAAGTGATTCATTACAAGAATGTGTTGATTCTATCCCATCAAGCACACCTGCATTTTCAAGCTCATCTGCACCATTGCATATTCCAGCAACTAGCTGCTTATTATCCACTACTGCACGAATAAAAGAATATACTTCTTCATTTGCAATAGATGAAATATCTCCACCTGGCACCAAAAGTAGTTCTACTTCATTTGGATCAATATCCTTTAGTGCGCAAGTTGCATTCATCGAAAACTTTTCCTGAGCTGTAACAGCGTTGCCATCTACAGTAGCAAATACTAATTCGTGGCCACAACATTGGAGAAAATAATTGGTAATAACAATTTCATAGATACAACAAGTTTCATAAAGTAATACAACTGTTTTCATTCACCCCTCCATCGATACGCACTTTTTGCGTGTTGTTTCCGCCATTATATCGTATTTACGTTGAGATTAAAAATGGTGGTCGCAAAACTTGCGACAACTTCACCCCCTTTATTTCTCACTAATCTTGTTCCATTCATAAGGAGTATTCTGGTACACGTAGTAATTAAGCCAATTTGAATAAAGAATATTTCCATGGCTTCTCCACTGAAGCAATGGTCTCTCGTTTTCGTCATCATTTGGATAGTAATTCTTTGGAAGAGATATTGGCAAGCCCTTACTCTTGTCTCGCTTGTATTCACTATCAAGGGTGAAGCGATCGTACTCAGGATGGCCCATAACAAATATATTGCTGCCGTCTGCGGACATACAAAGGAACACGCCAGCTTCCTCGCCCTTAGCGCACACAATCAAATCGGAGCACGCCTCGATATCCTCAGTTCTAACGCCAGTATGACGGCTGTGCGGAGCATAAAAAATATCATCAAATCCTCTAACAAGCGGAATCTTTCTATTCAAAACTGTGTGAGGGAAAATACCAAACTTCTTCTCTGGCAAATCGTACTTATCGATACCGTAGCGATAGTATAGTCCAGCCTGGCATCCCCAGCAAAGATGAAGAGTCGATGTAACATGGGTCTTGGTCCACTCAAAAACCTTGCAAAGCTCATCCCAATAATCTACCTCTTCGAAAGGCATCTGCTCAAGTGGTGCACCTGTAATAATCAAACCATCAAAGAATCTATCATAAACATCCTCTATCTTTTCATAGAAAGTATCTAAATGTGTCTTGCTTGTATTCTTGCTTTCGTGGCTACCTACAGTAAGGAAAGTCACATCCACCTGCAATGGAGAATTTGAAAGCGAACGAAGCAACTGCAATTCTGTAGCTTCCTTTAGTGGCATCAAATTCAAAATACCGATTGTAATAGGTCGAATATCCTGATGAGTTGACCTATTCTCATCCATCACAAATATATTTTCATGCTCAAGTATTGCCTTTGCTGGCAAATCATTTTGTGTTCTAATTGGCATAGCTGCCTCCTGTTAAGATAATTTCTAGCTTTTCAATATATTAAGCTAATATTCTTATACTATTTTTCCAACTTGTAAAGCAAATAAGCTGAAAATCCTCTAGCTCTCCAGCATCTGCAGTAAATCCGCTTCGCTAAGGACAGTGACCCCCAGTGAGTTGGCCTTGTCTAGCTTGCTTCCAGCTGCCTCGCCAGCCACCAAGTAACTAGTCTTTTTAGAAACAGAGCCTGCGCATTTACCTCCGTTAAGCTCTATTAGCTCTTGGCATTCCTTGCGGCCCATAGTTGGCAATGTACCAGTGATTACAAAGGTAAGTCCCGCGAACTTGTCGGTTGAGCCTTCCTTTTCCTCTTCGACCATATTGACGCCGTAAGCCTTTAGCCTTGCGATTATATCTTTATTTACATCGTCGTGCAGATAATCGTAGATGGAATTTGCACTGATTTCTCCTATATCATTTACCTGAATAAGCTCTTCAACAGAAAGGTTCATGATAACTTCAATATCCTTAAACTTGGCAAGCAAAGCCTTGGCCGCTGCCTTTCCAACGTTTGGAATACCAAATCCTGTAAACAATCTAACTGCATCGTTGGCTTTAGAATCTTCGATTGCATTTAAAAGCTTGTCAGTATTTTTCTCCTTGCCGATAATCCCCTCTTCTATAAGGGCATCTCTGCTATCCTTAAGGGCATAGATATCTGCAATATCTTTAATATATCCCCTTCTAACCAACTCTTCAATATAAACTTCACCAAATCCTTTAATATCCATTGCATCTCGTGAAACAAAGTTAATGATATGGCGCTCTAATTGCGCAGGACAACTAGGGTTTAAGCACTTCATATCTGCTGTGTCAGCATCTCGTGAAACTGGGCCACCGCAAACTGGACAAACATTTGGAATCTTGAATGTAGACACTCCTGCTGGTCGCTTGTCGTGCTTAACTTCCTTAACCTTAGGAATGATTTCTCCAGATTTGTAAACCACAATTGTATCGCCGATACCGATATCCAAATCATCGATAAAATCCTGATTATGCAAAGTAGCTCTGCTAACTGAAGTACCGCATAAACGAATTGGCTCAAATATTGCCGTAGGTGTAACCCTTCCTGTACGTCCAACTGAAAGCTCTACATCTAGAAGCTTTGTCTCCTTTTCCTCAGGAGGATACTTGTAAGCAATATGGCCGCTTGTATATTTGGCACTGGTAGGAAAATCGCCTCGGTACTCTGTCTGGTCGATTTTAACAACCGCACCGTCAATATCAAACTCGAACTCGGAACGCATATCTCCGATTTCATCAATAACAGTAATAATCTCCTCAGCTGTATCGCATATACGATGAAAAACTGTAGGCACCTTTTTATCACTTAAAATATCAAGTCCCTTACAGTGACTTGAAGTAAGCTCCTCAGGCCCCTGCTGAACATTGAACACAAACATTCTAAGGCCACGCTGCTTGGTAATATTGGCATCAAGCTGTCTCAAGGTGCCCGCTGCTAAGTTACGTGGATTAGCTGCGAGCTTGCCGCCCTTTAACTCCTGCTCGTCATTGTATCTCTCAAAGTCCTCATGGCTCATGTAAACCTCTCCGCGAAGCTGAAGCGATTCATATGGTAAATCCAAATATTTATTAACATCTGGAATAACTAAAGCATTTTCGGTAACATCCTCGCCAATCAAGCCATCGCCTCGAGTCTCTGCTAACTTTAGCTTCAACATTCCGTTGGTGTCCTTCTCATATCTTAGGGTCATGCTAAGACCATCAATCTTTGCTTCAACAGAAAACCTTGCATCAGCATGAACAGCCTTAACCTTTTCAACCCATGCAACAACATCCTCTTTGTTGAAAACATCCTCAATAGAAAGCATTGGCACATCATGTGTAACCTTGACTCCCGCCTCACGCATGGCAACGCCACCAATCTTTTGGCTAGGAGAATCAGAAGTCACCCATTCTGGATGCTCTGCCTCAGCTGCCTTAAGCTTTTGCATAAGCTGATCATATTCAAAATCACTAATCTCTGGCTCGTTTTGATTATAGTAACGATCCATGTGATAATCTATCTCATCAATAAGCTTCTTGTATTCTTCTAATAGCATTAATTACACCTCATTCGATTCCCCTCGCCAGAGATGAGATAATGCTAATGCATCATCTCGTACCTTCGCCATGGCGGCAGATAATATCTCATCCCTTCAAAAGAAAAGTCTTAATTTTTTGAGCCTTCAAGCATTTTATTAAGCACCTTTAGCTCATGTAAACTCACATCCCTGTAAGTATCTTCCTTTAAATCCCCTAAGTTAATATTCATAATCCTAACGCGCTTTAGAGAATGAACTCTGTAACCTAGAGCCTGACACATTCGCCTAATCTGGCGATTGAGCCCCTGAGTTAAGATTATTTTAAACTTGGTAGGTCCAAGCTTAGTTACCTGACACTTTCTAGTAGTTACTTCTAGCTCATCAAGATATACACCAGCCTGCATTTTCTTAATAAAATCTGCATTGATATCCTTGTCCACTGTAACTATATATTCCTTTTCGTGAGCATTGACGCCACGCATAATTTTATTAACCAACTCGCCCTGATTCGTAAGCAAAATCAGCCCTGTGCTATCCTTATCAAGACGTCCTATAGGATAAATGCGCTCGGGATAATTAATATGGTCCACAATATTGTTCTTCTCACGCTTTTCGGCAGTGCAAACAATACCAGCGGGCTTGTTATATGCAATAAGTATCTGCCGCTTCCCCTGATTAGAAACAGGTTTACCCTCAAACATGACCAAATCATCAGAAGAAACCTTCATCCCCATCTGGGCTATCTGACCGTTAACAGTCACCTTGCCAGCCTCGATTGCAGCATCTGCAGCTCGTCTGCTACACACGCCAGCATCGCTAAGATATTTATTTAATCTAAATAGCTCCTGACTCAAAAAGTCCTCCCACTTATACTAGAATGGAGACCAATTGCTGGTCTCCATCAATATACTTATCTTAATGTAATAAATCAGTCCTTATGTAACCTTCTTTGTTCTTGTACTTAACCTTGGTCCAACCCTCTGCATAACTCATAACAACTGTAACCTTTTCGCCAGCGTAAACAACTGCTTCCTTCGATGAATTTGCATCCATCTTAGAACGAAGATTCAAAGTAGAAGAAACCTTAACCTCTGTGCCTTCAGCAAGTCCTGATGTATTTGCTGGTGCTGCCTCTTCCGCTGTCTCATTGTTGCCGCCTGCCTCAGAATCAAGTGTAACAGCTTCCTTAGTTACATATGCCTGTGTACCGTTGTAATCAAACTTGTAGAAGTCGCCTTCCTCACCATAAATTGTAATGGCTGTTCCTGAATCCAAAGAACCAAGCTTGTTGCTATCTTTATTGGCCTGCTCTCTAACATTGGCCTTAGAATTAATCTTACCTGTATATGAGTTGGCCTGTGCCTCCTCAGCTGCCGCTGCTTCTGCTGCTGCGGCTTCCTCTGCAGCCTGTGCCTCAGCCGCGGCTTGAGCCTCTGCTTCCGCTTGAGCCTGTGCTTCTTGCTCCGCCAAAGCTGCTGCCTCTGCATCTGCCTGAACCTGTGCCTCATAATCAGCATGCCACTTACTGATTGCACTCTTAAGTGTCTCTGTCATGAACACCTTCAAGCCTGGGTCATCAGCAATAGCTGCATCGTACTTGCTCTGAACATCCTTTCTCTTCTCTAAGAGGTCCTGCTGACAAGCGAATGTAGCATACAAATCAGAAATCTCTGGGTCCATCTCGTAAACATTATTGTTCTGGTTGAATGAACCGTAAATATTGTTAATCTGAAGCTTGCCTTCCTTGTTGGTCTCTACATATAAGAAATCAAGTCCTGGAGCAGGTGTCTCGATATCTACATACTTAAGAGTAAACTCTGTAGTAACTAGATATGAGCCGTTAGTAAGTCCTGGCTTAGAAAATACCTTAACATCTGAAATATTATCAATGTACTTGCTGTACATCTGAATGTAACTAATTTCCTTATCACAAATTGGTGTGGCAATTGCTTTAAGCTTTTCTGTGTCACCATTTGCATAAGCCTCATAGTAGTCATCTACTAAAGCTTTAAGCTCGCCCTTTTTATTTAACTTGTATGACTTGTAAACACCTGATGAAGATTTACTGTTTTCTGATTTAGGATTGGTGCCAACGAATAACACCACCGCCATTGCTGCAAAAATAATAACTGCTAAAAAATTTCTCTTGTGTCTGAAAATAAAATCTAAACAAATATCTATTATATTTTTAAATTTTTCTTTAAAGTCCTGAAAATTCATGTGTCCTCCAAACTGTTGAACAACTGTAGACGGCCGGATTCGAACCGGCGGTCTTCGGAGTCGGAGTCCGATGCGTTATCCAACTACGCTACGCCTACTAAATAAACTTGCCGAATTATTGTAACAAAGCCATGGTCTAAAGTCAATTAAGACGGCCTGCTAAAGCGAGTTGTTTTACTATTTCTGAAGCAACTTCATCCGGTGATTGCTCCCCAGAATCAACAACTATATCAGCGGCATCAGCGTAATATTTTTCTCTATCAGAAATCATTTTTTGGATGTCTGATAAACCCTTTCCTTTTACAAGAGGCCGGTTATTGTTACGGTTGACTCTCTCAAAAATTGTCTCTGCTGATGATGTGAGTCTAACAACTGTTCCCGACTCTTTCATTATAGCAATATTTTCTGGTTTTAAAACAATTCCTCCGCCACAAGAAATAATTTGATTTTTTTCTTTTGCAATTATTGCAAGAAGCTGCGACTCCGCTTTGCGAAATCCCTCCTCCCCCTTCTTTTCAAAAATCTCAGGGATAGTCATGGCCTCCACACGCTCAATCGCCTCATCCATCTCCACTATCTGAAATGGAAGAAACTTTTGCAGGCGTCTAGCAATGGTTGATTTACCAGTGCCCATGAAGCCAACTAAATATATGTTATTCATGCTAATTTTCTCCGTTTTTATCAAGTATTCTTATAATGGTGTTCATATCCTCAAAATCAATTTGACCTGGCGCAGATGACTGTTCAAGTGCTGCAAAGGTAATGCATGAACCAACCAACGAACCTGCTATTCTAGAAAACATTCCAATCTTGCCCATAGAAATCACTACAACAAGCTCTTCGTCGTAATCCTCGTTGGCAATATCAGCTGCCTTAAGCGCTCTGATAACCTCTGAAGAATCCTTAGGCATAACAGCAAGCTTTAAAATATCCGCTCCAGTCTCCTGCATCTTGTCATACATATCTGTCATATCAAGAAGCTCAGGAGTGCTGTCAAAATCGTGGTGAGATGCCAGCACATAAACGCCATTGTTGTGAAGCATATTCACAAAATGAGTGCACTCGCTAATATGAGAACTCTCAACATCAATTATATCAGTATTTCCTGTTGTTGAAACAAATAAAAGGATGTTTTTATAATCTTCCTCTGAGATGTCTATCTGACCACCCTCAACTGAAGTACGAATTGTAAAAAGAATAATTGTAGACTTTGCAATCTCAGCAACAGTCTCCAAAACCTCAGAAAGCTCCTGTTTGTCATATAAAAATGAAAAATAATCGGCTCTAAGCTCAATCATTTCCGCAGAAGCTGCTATAGAATTCTTAACCTGCTCGATAACTGATTCCTTGGTGGTAGCAACCACAGGAACACATACAGTCATCTTGTCTGATGAAAGATATCTATCCTTAATAAAAATTTTCTTAGACATAACACTCTCCAAACTGATTCTTTATGAAGAATCGACACATAAAAGTATAATTCAAGCTAATATTATAAGCAATAGTTTAGTTGACTAAAGTGGCCATTTTACATACAATAAGATAGATTTTTAGTTACAACTAACAAGGACTTATTGATAAAATGAGAGGACGCAAATATGAATCCTTCTGGAACAACTAGATTGACATGCCTTCTTGGCAGCCCAGTTAGTCACAGTATTTCACCTGCAATGCACAACATCTCTTTTGAAGCACTTGGCCTTGATTATAGCTACATGGCCTTTGATGTTTCCGAGGACAATATCAAGGCTGCTGTGGATGCTTTAAAACTTTTTAATTGCCGTGGTTTCAATCTCACCATGCCATTAAAGACAGCCATCATTCCTTATTTGGACGAGATGTCTGAGGCTGCTCGCTTGTCTCATTCTGTCAACACCTGCGTGTTTGAAGATGGCAAGCTAATAGGTCATACTACAGACGGTATTGGTTTTATGGAAGCCATGACAGACAGCGGAATCGATTACAAGGACAAGGTTATTACCATTCTTGGTGCAGGCGGTGCTGCCACTTCTATCATTGTTCAGGCAGCTCTTGACGGGGTTCAGAAAATCAACATTTTCAAAAGGAAAAATGCTTCCTTCGATAAAATTGTTGATTTTGCAGATTCTGTCACACACTCTACCGACTGCGACGTGTTTGTTTACGACATGGCAGACATGGGCCTTTTAGAGTTCTGTCTACAGGAAAGTGACATCCTTATTAACGGCACCAACGTTGGTATGGGCGATGACGACACTTCACTTGTTCCAAAGGAATTTTTATACAAGGATTTGATTGTTACAGATGTAATATATCATCCTGCCTACACCAGACTTTTACAAGATGCCAAATCCATTGGCTGCCAAGTAATGAACGGCAAATACATGCTCCTTTATCAAGGTGCCGCCGCGTTCAAAATCTGGACTGGCCAGGATATGCCTATAGATTTGATTAAAGAAAAATGCTTTACGGAGGACTAAAATGAGTTTCACTTACTTAAAGGCCATGCCTACACCAGAAGAAATTAAACAGATGCTTCCTGTTCCTGAAAAGGTTCAGGCTCTTAAAAAGCAGCGCGATCAGGAAATCGCCGACATCATCACTGGTAAGGATGACCGTTTCTTATGCATCATCGGACCATGTTCGGCTGACAACGAGGATGCAGTTTGCGAGTACATTAACAAACTTTCTCGAGTTGCCGAGGATATTAAGGACAAGGTACTTGTAGTGCCACGTATCTACACCAACAAGCCTCGTACAACAGGTAGCGGCTACAAGGGTATCGCTTCTCAGCCAGATCCAAATGAAGCACCTGATATGGTGGCAGGACTTATCGCCATGAGAAAGATGCACATCCGTGCCATGGAAGAGTCTAACCTTACACCTGCAGACGAGATGCTTTATCCAGAAAACTGGGGCTACGTTGATGACCTCCTCTCTTACGTTGCAATCGGTGCACGTTCAGTTGAGGATCAGCACCACCGTCTCACTGTTTCCGGTTTTGATGTTGCTTCAGGTATGAAGAACCCTACATCCGGTGACTTCAGCGTTATGCTTAATTCTGTTTACGCAGCCCAGCATCCACATCACTTTACATTCTCTGGATACGAGGTAAAGACAAGCGGAAATCCACTTGCTCACACAATTTTAAGAGGCGCTGTTTCAAAGCACGGCAACAGCACTCAAAACTATCACTACGAGGACTTAATCCGTCTTCACAACATGTACGAGGAGATGGATCTTATAAATCCAGCCTGCATCATCGATGCAAATCACTCTAACTCTAACAAGCAGTACAAGGAGCAGATTCGTATCGTCAAGGAAGTTATGCACAATCGCAAGCACTCAGACGAGATTCGAAACCTTGTTAAGGGTGTCATGATTGAAAGCTACCTTGTAGAGGGCAATCAGCCAATCTCTGACCACCAGACTTACGGCCAGTCAATCACTGACCCTTGCCTTGGCTGGGAAGACACACGTCACTTGCTCTACACCATCGCAGAGAGAAACTAATTTACGGCATACTAAAAGCTCCCTTCTTAGGGAGCTTTTTATATCAATTAATTATCCGCAGATTTCTCCTCTTCTACAGATTCCTTTGCCATCTTCTTGAAAATGGCTTTCACCTCCTGCGAATCCACCTTGTGGTAAATATAGCTAATTCCAAAGCAAAGCATACCGCAAACAAGGAATCCAAGGGCTCTTACTGCTGTTCCCTTGTAGGTTATATCCCATAAAATCAGCTTCACAATGCTAAACAAAGATGTTACCAATCCGTAAATACGAATAGACTTATCATCTTTAATAAATCCATAGGCGATTGAAAGAATCGCAAGAATAAGAAAAGTAATGCTGAACCCTACACCACTTACATGAGAGGTGTTTAGGATAAACAAAAATGCAATAGTGTATTGTATGGCTATATAAACCATGTTATTGCCTGATTCCTTCAAAATAACCTTGTTGTTCATTGAACAAAGGGCAAGCAGAAATATACTTGCAAGAGTAAATGCTAAAGTTCCCTTTACGTTAAACAATACAAATATCGAATATACGGTAATCAAAACATGACCAATATAGTAGACTGCATTATATTTTAACTGACCATCCTTCTCTACCCACTTTGTAAGCACAACGGCTAGCTGCACCACAAAGAGCAAAAATACCATGATTAGCATTTTGGCATCTGCTGAAAATGGAAGCTCGTAATAGCTTGACGCACAAATATCCACTACGCTAGACATGCAAAGTACATAAAGAATGTTGTTGAAAAGCCAGTCCTTTTCCATTTGCTTCTTAGAACGAATTATTGCCTCAACGATAAAGGTTGCAATCATCAATCCGATTTCAACATATCTAACTGGATTATGCTCGGCAAATTTAGTAATAGAATGAATAACAAGGGAAAGTGCTATATATCTATAAAAAACATTCTTGGTGCGATAGTAATAGACAAGCAATCCTATCATTAATGCAGGCGCCAAAATGCAGGCAATACTCTGATTATTGTTAATCAAACTTATTATCACAAGCCCCATTAATGTACCTTGAAATGTATACTTTAAGCCAACACCAATTCGTAAAAATCTTTCAAAATAAAAGATGTTAAACACAAACAGCGCCACCGCTAAAATCCAAAACTCATTTCTGAAATCGACAGTACCATGTGCTCCATGAACGAAACCAATAATCGCAAATCCGCATATAAGTGTATTAATAATCACCTGGACGCAGTGAGCATGCTCTCCAGAATCGCTTTTTATAGATCTACCAGATGCATATGTTGCATACAAAGCCATTACCAAAGAAATAGCCCATCCTATCCACTCAAGCCCAATAGGATAAGGGCGATTAAAAGTCAAATGAGTATCTATAATATAGATAAGCGTATATAAAAATACAGAACCGGTTGTACCTGCCCAAGTGATAATAACACTAGACATCCTACGGTCAAACCAATCCGAGATAAAGTAAGGTAACTCCATCAAAAGAAGAAGTGTCATTACTACCGCAAATGCGTAATCCTCACCTATCAACTCCAAACTAAAAATTAAAGAAATAAGTATTCCAAGCTGGCCAATAATCGAAAAAACGAATGACCTTTTCTTGCCTAGATAACATATATAGAGGGTGAGAACTGTAACTGCTGTGTACAACACACCCAAATTAAATGCCTTAAAATAACCAAAAGAAACAAACAATGATATTAGCAAAGCACCAATACCACAGCCAGACAACGCCATGCCCCAGTTTCTATTGCTCTTTCTTCTCTCGTATAATTCACCTGCTCCAACAAAAGCAAGGCTGAATCCAAACATCAACGCCATCTTAATTCCAGCTGTAAGATATGGTGAAATAACACTTGCAAACATGGCAATAGCAATAAAAATAAGCAAAGACGCACCTATAGCCATAGTATTCTTGCCAAGCAGCGCCTCTATGTCCCTTGCCTTATGTTCATGTGCAGTTGAGTCATAAGTGTATGTGTAAGCTGGCTCAGAATTAGCCTCAGACCCGTGATTAAAATCTTCATTCGCACTTTCAAGCATACTTGTGCTTAAAGATTTTTCCGCAGATTGAATCTCCAAAGCAGCTCCCGCATTAGCTACTTCAGGAATAAATGTAAATTCATCAGTAATATTCTCCGAAAGCACTGGAACCAACATATTAGTTTCCGATGTAGTCACCGCTTCAGGTGCTACTTCCGACTCCGCAGGTTGAATATCCTCTAATGTTTTTATAATTTCAACAGATTTTTTTATATTTGATAGTTCATCACTAGTTGATTGTAATCCTACTTCGAGATTACTAATCTTAGCCTCTATAGATTGCAATAGACGCAATTGCTCTTCAGTCATATTGTCCTCCCTAAATTCAATATGATTAAAACACAGTGTATAGGTAGTATGCTACTACTTTCGCCACAATATGTCAAATATCTGAAATAACTTTTTAAAAATATTTAAAAAAGAGCAAAAAAACTGACGTATACCTAAGTGGGCAAGCAAATAGGTATACGCCATTCCCATTTCTAAAGTGGGCAAGCAAATTAGAAATGAAAAAATGGTGCCAAAACAAAACCTCTAGGTTCCTAGAGACTTTACCTTGACACCATTGTCATATGAAATAATACTATAATTATTTTTTAATTGCAATAACCAGATTCACTATTTTTTCATAATCTGCTAATCAAATATTACTGTGCACAGTTATAAAAACCCATGGAATAGTTATCTATTCTTCCTTGCTGCATATGCCATAATAGCCGCAACAGTTTTGGAGTCCTGAAGAGTACCTGCATAGCACATGTCCATAAGCTCTTCTAAGTCATATTCCTCGATATCAAGCTCCTCATCATCGTCGAGGTTCTGGTCTCCAACCTTCTGAAGGTCTGTGGCAAGATAAACATCTATCAACTCATCGCAAAATGCCACCGTAGATTTAAGGGATAACAGTCTCTCCAGTTTGCCTGCTCGATACCCAGTCTCCTCCTCCAGTTCTCTAGCTGCACAGATTTTGGTGTCCTCATTAACTGAGTCACGCTTTCCAGCAGGTACCTCAAGTGTAATTCTATCTAAAGCACTTCTAAACTGACGTACCATGATAATCTTTCCGTTTGGCTTTATCGCAAGCACGCAGGCTGCACCAGTACGATGACTGACAAAATCCCACTTTGCCTCCCTACCATCAGGAAGCAACATAGTATCCTCATAAATATCAAGTATAGAACCACTGTGTTTCAGTTCTCTTTTAATTCGTTTAATTTCTTCCATTGTGTCTCCATTATAATCCAAAATCACTTAATAACTTTTTGGTTAACAAGTTTACTCAAAAACGTTTCCTATGTAACCGTTATTATTTTTAAATTCTTCTCTGTAGAATGTAACATAACATAATTAATAAAGCCATTAATATCTTTTAATCTGTTCAATTATTCATCATCCTTATTCAATGCTATAAAACATCCTGGTCTTTTTCCCATTTAATTTCCCTAAAATTTTCATCATATTTATCACAACAAAAGCCATCAATTCTAACATTATCATCAAATAGATAATCCCAATTAGAAAAGTCTCTACCTTCTATAAAATTTCTTTCCTCAACTACAAGCTCAACTTGATCGACCTCATCATTACTAATCAGTTTTTTATATATTTTCTTTCCCAATTTCCTATAATTCTTGGAATAAGACAGAATAATCCTTACACTAGTATGATATGCCTTTTTCCCATCATTTGTACCTATTACCGGATAGCATAAAAACACTTTATCTCCGACTATCTTTTTTATCTGCTTATTATATTTTTCGCAGTACTTTGGCCATAGATATACTTTCGGATAGTCATCATAATAACCAGATGTTATTGGTCTGACTCTAAAGCAATCTGTCTTTCGACTATCCCCCTTTGCATAGGCTAATAATTCTTCCTTAGTATTACTATCCTCATCAGCAGCTTGGTAAGCACCGAAGCAGAACTCCTTGCCATACTTGTCTTCCAAATATACAAGCATATCTTCAATAGATGTTATACAATACCGTTGTTCGCCATCCAACTCATCCCAGTCAGTCGGCATTTTCAACTCTTCTAATATAGCCACTTGCCTATCATTAAGTTTATTATTTCCACTTTTCTTCGCGGTAGAAGCACAGCAATAAATGCTATTATAGAATACACCTACCGACATAGCCATTAGTAAAATTATTACTTTTACTTTCTTTACCATAACTTATCATTATTCTCCTACTGTAAAATCTATTTAAAATTAAATTACCTAATAATATAACATAACACTCTATGAAAACCAAAATATCCTAATAAAACACAAAAAAGCGGCTGGAAAATCCAGCCGCCATTAATTTACTTTGCGTAATCTGTAACTCGTGACTCACGAATAACATTGACTTTAATCTGTCCAGGATACTCAAGCTGTGATTCAATCTGCTTTGAAATATCCCTAGCCATGATGACCATATCGGCATCTGTTACCTGTTCAGGAACCACCATGATTCGAATCTCTCTACCTGCTTGAATAGCAAAAGATTTTTCTACACCCTTAAATCCGTTTGAAATTTCTTCAAGTTCTTTTAATCTGCTTGTGTAAGTCTCCATAGCCTCGCGACGAGCACCTGGTCTAGCTGCGCTGATTGTATCAGCAGCCTGAACCACACATGCAATGAGAGTTTCTGGCTCTACATCGCCGTGATGTGCCTCTACAGCATTGATAACTGTCTGAGACTCTTTGTACTTACGGCAAAGGTCGGCACCAAGTTGTACGTGTGTACCCTCTTGCTCTCTATCCACCGCCTTACCAATATCATGGAGTAAACCAGCACGTTTAGCTACTCTAACATCAAGACCAAGCTCTGCAGCAAGTAATCCTGATAACTGAGCAACCTCGATAGAATGTTTAAGAACATTCTGTCCGTAGCTAGTTCTGAATTTCATCTTTCCAAGAAGTCTAAGAAGCTCTGGGTGAATACCCTGAACACCAACCTCGAGAGCGGCTGCATCGCCTTCCTCACGAATCTGCTGTTCTACTTCCTTCTTAGCCTTTTCGACTGTCTCTTCGATTCTAGCTGGATGAATACGTCCATCTACAATAAGCTTCTCCAAAGCAATACGTGCAATCTCACGTCTTACTGGATCAAAAGCAGATAAAATAACTGCTTCTGGAGTATCATCGATGATAAGCTCTACGCCTGTCATAGTCTCTAAGGTACGGATGTTTCGACCTTCACGACCAATGATACGCCCCTTCATTTCGTCATTAGGAAGCTGCACTACAGAAATAGTTGTCTCTGCAACATGATCAGCTGAACACTTTTGAATAGCGCTGACAACAATCTCACGTGCCTTCTTTTCAGCTTCATCCTTTGCCTGTGCAAGGCTTTCCTTAATAAGTTTAGCTGCGTCTAATTTGACGTCTTCTTCTACAGATTTTAAAAGTTGTTCTTTTGCTTGTTCGGAGGTAAGTCCTGAGATTCTCTCTAGTTCCTGTATACGCTGTTGATTAAGCTTTGCTACTTCTTCTCGCTGCTTGTTAAGCTGCTGTTCCTGGCGTGTAAACTCTGCCTCTTTCTTTTCACAAGCCTCTAATTTCTTTTCAAGGTTCTCTTCCTTTTGAGAAATTCTATGCTCGCTTCTCTGAATCTCGGCTCTACGCTCGCGGATTTCTTTATCCAAGTCGTTCTTCTGCTTGATAGCATCTTCTTTAGCTTCAAGCATAGCCTCACGCTTCTTAGCTTCCGCGCTCTTTACTGCTTCATCAATAATCTCACGTGCCTTTTCCTCGGCAGAACCAATCTTCTTCTTAGACTGGGCCTTGTGATAACTATTTGATATAGCCAGTGTGATAGCAACTGCAACTACTGCAACGATAATCCCTACTATCGCAATCGTTACTGCGTCCACAGGAGCACCTCCTTATTTAATTTTTTAATTGAATAATCATCCCACAGACAAAATATTCAAAAACTTGAATATTTATTACTGCCAAATGATTTAAATAAAAGCTATTAGGCTCTCATTTTTAATCTCAACAAATAAATTTTAACTTTATACTAGGCGTCTGTCAAGAGAATGTGCACTATATCTAGTGGTTATAAATCCTATATCTAAAAGCTATTGAAAATTAGCCTAGAGCCCTGTTAATGGCCTCTGACGAAAAGCCTCTACCTGCCAAAAATCTATACATCTTGGCCTTGTCCTCGTAGCTTGCACTTTCCTTGTCATAGTGCTTTTTATCCATTAATTTTGCAATAAGCTCCGTCTCATCTGCTGTATATTCTTCCTCTAATACTCGCTCTATTACATCGGCCGCGATGCCCTTGCCCATCAAATCCTGCTTGATGCGCTTGCGACTGCGACTATCCTGATAAAAACGTATATGACTGGCCGCCATCCTAGCATCATTAATATAGCCATAGTCATTGATATAGTCGATAGCAATATCGATTATATCTGAAGGGTAGCCCCCTTCTTTAAGCTTATCTCGCAAATTCTTCTCAGACCTATCCTGCTTCTCAAGTAGGTGCAAAGCTCGCTTCTTGCATCTAGGTATGAGGATATCGCGGCAGATTTCCTCATAATCTGCCTGAGACAAGTCAGCCCCCTCCTCTATGCCATAGTTTTCGTATTCCTTTTTATATAGAACAAAATCTGTCCCGCTATCGAGACAGATTTTAGCTCTTCCCTTTGTTAACTTAACAAGAGACTTGATTTCCATAATTATTCAATAACCTCTGTAGGTATATCAGCCTTTTCGCCACCAACTAAACCAACTTCGCTCTCATCAGCCTCTGCGTAATGATCACGAATAGCATCTGCGATTTCCTCGCATACATCCTGGTTCTGCTTGAGATACTGCTTGGCATTCTCACGCCCCTGACCAATCTTCTCACCAAGGTATGCATACCATGCACCAGATTTCTGAACGATATCAAGATTAGTTGCCACATCAAGGATATCTCCCTCACGAGATATACCTTCGCCAAACATAATATCAAACTCTGCCTCTCTAAATGGAGGTGCTACTTTATTCTTAACAATCTTGGCGCGTGTTCTGTTACCAATAACCTCGCCGTTTTGCTTGAGAGCCTCAATACGGCGCACATCGATACGTACTGATGCATAGAACTTAAGAGCGCGACCACCTGTAGTAGTCTCTGGGTTACCAAACATAACACCAACCTTCTCACGAAGCTGGTTGATAAAGATAACCACGCAGTTAGTCTTAGAAACGATACCTGTAAGCTTACGCATAGCCTGTGACATAAGACGTGCGTGAAGACCTACATGAGAATCACCCATATCACCATCAATCTCGGCCTTTGGTACAAGAGCTGCAACTGAGTCAACTACGATGATATCCATAGCTCCTGAGCGAACCATAGTCTCAGTAATCTCTAATGCCTGCTCGCCGTTGTCTGGCTGAGAAATATATAAATCATCAATATCAACGCCGATAGCCTTTGCATATTTAGGATCAAGAGCATGCTCTGCATCGATGAAGCCTGCAATACCGCCTGCCTTCTGCACCTCTGCTACTGCGTGAAGAGCAAGTGTAGTCTTACCAGATGACTCAGGACCGTATATCTCGATGATACGTCCCTTAGGGAAACCGCCCTGTCCAAGAGCTATATCCAAGCTGATTGAACCAGTAGGAACTGTCTCCACCTTGATATCTGCACCCTCGCCAAGCTTCATAACTGAGCCCTTACCATACTGCTTTTCAATTTGGGAAATCGCAGCATCCAATGCTCTTAATTTATCTTCATTTGCCATTTTATAAAACCTCCGTTCGGAACAACTGTTCGTTCTTTTAATATAATAATAGTGAAACCTATTTAAAAAGTCAACAACAAATTGGGATAAAAATTCGAAAAAATAAAAAAGACAGTGACGACCGTCACCGCCTTTAACTATACATGCCATAATAGCCTTTAGTCAAGTATATTTCAAAACTATTGCTATTTATTTTTGGAAGCCTTTAATTTCAAGCACTGCTTTTCAATTAAGTGCCAACTAAACCACGCCAATGGTATCACTATTAAAAGGGTAAGCCCTAAATTCTTTAGTGGTTCCATGGATAAGGTGTTAAACATCTCCGTTGGCTTCCCTAGTTTTTCCACTAAGGTTTGCTGAATTGGAAAAGACATGATGTATATTCCATAGGATAAATCCCCCACCTTGTCGTACCAGCTTGCCACAAATCTCTTTTGGAAAGCCAAATAGAAAATTATATAGGAGCCGGCAATTCCAAATCCAACAATAAAATCTGCAAATAATATTGCCAAGATAAGTGCCACTACTGCCATTAAAAATAATTTAAGTGAAAGCTTTATCTTATCCCCATAAAGGTAATAACACATTCCTATGGCAAAGAAAAATCCAAGCTTAATAAAATTGCCTATAAACTCCGACTGAAAAAGTGAACAGTCTATAAGTCCAAAGTAAGTTCTTGCAGCATAAAGAACACCTAAACCTACGGCAGCAACAAGGCCACTTCCCTTCCGCCTTTTCCATATTGGTGAAGAAACAGCCACAATCATATAGCAAATAACCTCATACATAAGAGTCCAAATTGACCCATTTATGCTGTGGTTATAATGATAATTGTATACCTCTGGAAGAGTGGAAAATCTTGGGTCAAAATATAGATTTCTAAGATAATCTAAAGCACCACTTTCCAAGTACTTATGATAGGAAAGCTCAGATAACATCGGCCCTAAGATAAAAGTACATACCATTATCACAACAAAATACAGTGGCCATATTCTTAAGAATCTCGCCTTAAAATATGAACCAACGCTCTTGCTTCTGTCAAAGCTCCGGCAAATTAAAAAGCCACTAATGATGAAGAAAATGTACACCGCAATTCCACCGGCCAAATCCTTGTGGTTGGTAAGTGTATAAAAAACATCCTTAGACTGATCAGCAATACTGATAGCATAGGCATGCATATACACAACCATCAAACTGGCTATAAGTCGGATGAGATTTAGGTTGTTTTTTCTATCAATAGCAGCTTCGTTAATAGTCATTATTCCACCATATAAAGATTGTTTAGTTAGTTCCAAATTCAGAGAGAACCAATCCCTCGTTTCTATCCAAAACCATTCCAACAGACCATGAGTTAACAAACAAAAGCAATGGTCTATCCTTTAAATCCTTAATCTTTTTCATATCTGAAGTACCAGAAATCTTGTTGATATCGTAGTCTCCCTCAATCCATCTGATGTGTTCATAAGGAAGATTCTCAAGACCGATTTCTACGTTGTACTCATTGTTCAATCTATATTTTAATACATCAAACTGAAGAACACCAACAACTCCTACGATTATTTCTTCCATACCGGTGTTGAACTCCTGGAAAATCTGGATGGCACCTTCCTGAGCAATCTGTGTGATCCCCTTCATAAATTGCTTACGCTTCATGGTATCCATCTGACGTACTCTGGCAAAATGCTCTGGTGCGAAGGTAGGAATTCCCTCGAATTTAAAAGGCTTTTTAGCTGATGTAAACGTATCACCGATACTGTAAAGACCTGGATCAAAAATACCAATGATATCGCCGGCATAAGCCTTGTCTACTATCTTTCGCTCGTCAGCCATCATCTGTTGAGGTGCAGAAAGCTTAGCCTTGCGATTGCCCTGAACATGTAAATATTCCTTGGATGCATCAAATGTACCTGAGCAAACTCTAAGGAAGGCAACTCTATCACGGTGAGCCTTGTTCATGTTGGCCTGAATCTTAAATACAAATGCAGAAAAATCCTCTGAAAATGGGCTGATTTCACCAGCATCGCTCTTTCTTGGAAGTGGTGAATATGTCATCTTAAGGAAATGCTCAAGGAATGTCTCTACACCAAAGTTGGTAAGAGCCGAACCAAAGAATACTGGTGAAAGCTCTCCGGCTGTAACCTTTTCCTGATCAAACTCAGCACCTGCGCCATCGATAAGCTCAAGCTCTTCCATAAGCTGATCATACTTTTCCTGTCCTATCTCTTCTAATAATGCTGGGTCGTCAACTGAAAGGATGCGTTCTTCACCCTGCTTGGTACCCTTTTGAGTATCAGAGAACATGCGAACTGTACGCTCATTCCTATCGTATACACCCTTGAAGCCCTTTCCTGATCCGATTGGCCAGTTAACAGGAACTGTGGCTATACCAAGCTCGTTTTCAATATCATCTAAAAGCTCAAAGGTATCATTTGCATCTCTATCCATCTTGTTGATGAATGTAAAAATAGGTATGTGTCTCATAACGCAGACCTTGAAAAGCTTTCTAGTCTGTGCCTCAACACCCTTTGAAGCATCAATAACCATTACAGCAGAATCCGCAGCCATAAGTGTACGGTATGTATCCTCAGAGAAATCCTGGTGACCTGGTGTATCAAGAATATTGATGCAATAACCATCATACTCAAACTGAAGAACTGAAGAAGTAACAGAAATACCTCTCTCCTTCTCGATTTCCATCCAATCGGAAACAGCATGTCTAGCTGTAGCCTTACCCTTTACTGAACCAGCAAGATTAATCTGTCCACCGTAAAGCAAAAACTTCTCTGTAAGTGTAGTCTTACCTGCATCGGGATGGGAAATAATCGCAAAGGTACGACGTCTCTTTATCTCTTCTTCTACTGAATAAGCCATGTTTCCTCCAAAAAATAATATCATCTTGACCGAAAAATAGCCTATACCCTACGGTATAGGCCATGATTTCATAAATTTAAACGTAATTAGTTATATTTACGCTTTCTTGCAGCCTCAGACTTCTTCTTGCGTCTTACTGAAGGCTTCTCATAGTGCTCGCGCTTACGAATCTCTTGCTGAATACCAGCCTTAGCGCAGTTTCTCTTGAATCTACGAAGAGCGCTGTCTAATGTCTCATTCTCTTTAACTACAACACTTGACATAGTCTAATCCTAACCTCCCTCCATCTTGGGGATTTGTACTCATTTACTCTAAAAGCACTAACGTGTATTATAGCATAAAAAATGCATTCGTCAACTACTTTTACATAATTTACAAATTATATCATGCCCTCAAGCACTGTTTTGGCTTCAGAAAGAGCATCTGCAATACCTGCAGGGTTCTTGCCGCCGGCCTGAGCCATATTTGGACGACCACCGCCGCCACCGCCAACCTTTGGTGCGATAGCCTTGATAAGGTTGCCTGCATGAGCCCCTTTAGCCTGTGCACCATCTGTGGCCATAACCACAAGGTTAACCTTGCCATCGTTTTCTGATGCAAGAACAACAACGCCTTCCCCAAGCTTGTTCTTAAGATCATCGCCAAGGTCACGAAGTCCGTTCATATCAACGCCTGCTACCGATGTCGCAAGAAGCTTAACTCCCTTAACCTCGACTACTGAATCCATTACATCGCCAACTGCAGCCTGAGCTGCCTTTGCCTTCATAGAATCAAGCTCTGAGTTAGCTTCTTTAAGTTGCTTTTGAAGATGTGCAATCTTCTCTTCAACCTCTGCTGGCTTACACTTAAGAGCAGCAGCTGCAGCATTAAGCTTTGCCTCAAGGTCGTTGTAATATTCAAATACAGCCTGTCCTGTGATTGCCTCGATACGACGTGTACCGGCAGCAACACCTGACTCTGATAAAATCTTGAATGCAGAAATCTCGGATGTGTTCTTTACATGTGTGCCACCGCAAAGCTCAACTGAGAAATCTCCCATCTTTACTACGCGAACTGTGTCGCCGTACTTCTCACCAAAGAGGGCCATAGCACCACTCTTCTTTGCCTCATCGATTGACATGATGGCTGTCTCTACAGCAAGACCTTCTGCAATCTTGTCGTTAACCATCTTTTCAACCTTGGCAAGCTCCTCTGCTGTCATAGCTGAGAAGTGAGAGAAATCGAAACGAGTTCTGTCAGCATCCTGATAAGAACCCTTCTGCTCAACGTGTGTACCAAGCACCTCACGAAGTGCCTTTTGCATAAGGTGAGTAGCCGAGTGATTCTTGCAGATACGAGCACGTCTTGCAGCATCAACTGTAAGTGTAACAGTCTCGCCTACCTTAATCATGCCGGACTTCATTTCTCCCACGTGACCAATCTTGCCACCCTTGAGCTTGATTGTATCCTTAACCTCAAACTCACCATTGGCTGTTGAGATAACACCTGTATCGCCAATCTGACCACCCATGGTAGCGTAGAATGGAGTCTTTGGAACAATGATTGTACCAATCATGCCCTCAGCGAGTGTATCAACGATCTCTGTCTCTGTAGTAAGAACTGTAACTGTAGACTCAGCTGAAGTCTTGTCATAGCCATCGAACTCAGATGTAACAGAAAGATCGATATCATCGTAAACAGATGCATCTGCACCCATGTAGTTTGTCTCTTTACGAGCTGCACGAGCTGTCTGTCTCTGGTGCTCCATGCAAGCCTCGAAACCTGCAGCATCATAAGTGAAGCCCTTTTCCTCAAGGATTTCTGCTGTAAGGTCTACAGGGAATCCGTAAGTATCGTAAAGCTTGAATGTATCCTCGCCAGAAAGCTCCTTTGCACCTGATGCAACAAGCTTTTCTTCCATGCCGGCAAGAATCTCAAGTCCCTTGTCGATTGTCTTGTTGAACTGCTCTTCCTCTGCTGTGAGAGTCTTGAAGATGTACTCTCTCTTCTCGAAGAGCTCTGGATAGCCGTCCTTGCACTCGTTGATAACTGTCTCGGCAAGCTTTGCCATGAAAGTACCCTTAATGCCAAGTGCACGACCATGCTTTGCAGCACGACGAATAAGACGACGAAGTACGTATCCACGACCCTCGTTTGAAGGTGTAACACCATCAGATACAAGGAAAGTAGATGAACGAATATGATCTGTGATAAGACGGATAGAAACATCATCAAGAGCATCTACCTGGTATTTCTTGCCTGACATCTCACAAATCTTGTCACGAATAGCCTTCATAGTATCGATATCAAATACAGAATCCACATCCTGCATAACAACTGCAAGACGCTCAAGTCCCATACCTGTATCGATGTTCTTTTGAGCAAGCTCCTCGTAACCGCCATGACCATCACCGTTGAACTGTGTGAATACGTTGTTCCAAACCTCCATGTAACGGTCGCAATCGCAACCAACCTTACAATCAGGCTTGCCACATCCGTATTTCTCTCCACGGTCGTAATAAATCTCTGAACATGGACCGCAAGGACCTGCGCCATGCTCCCAGAAGTTGTCGCATTCACCTGTCTCTGGATCACGATAGAAACGAGTGATTCGCTCTGGAGCTACTCCAACCTCTTTAGTCCAGATTTCAAATGCCTCTTCATCCTCTCCGTAGATAGATGGATAGAGACGGTCTGGGTCAAGGCCGAGAACCTCTGTAAGGAATTCCCATGACCAAGCGATAGCTTCGTGCTTGAAGTAATCACCGAATGAGAAGTTACCTAACATCTCAAAAAAAGTAAGATGGCGAGCCGTCTTACCTACATTATCAATATCACCTGTTCTAACACATTTCTGACATGTGGTAACGCGTCTACGAGGTGGAATCTCCTGACCTGTAAAATATGGCTTGAGTGGAGCCATACCAGCATTGATAAGCAATAAGCTGTTATCATTGTGAGGTACAAGAGAAAAACTGTTGAGGCAAAGATGATCCTTGCTCTCAAAGAACTCCAAGTAGGCGCGTCGTAAATCATTAACACCGGTATTCAAAACAACATTCCTCCAAAAGATTATTCCTCAGAAGAAGGCGCTGATGAAGTATCATCAATCCCTTTCTTCCTATTGCTGGCCTGACGAATCTTGATACCAATGAATCCGCCCATAATGCCTAAAGCAATTAGTATGATCATTTTTATTAAATAACTTGCAAAACTAGATAAAAATGCAGACATAGCAATTCCTCCTAATTTTCAAATATTTAGTGCATACTCGCTATAAATTATAATGCAAAGCCTTTTTAAATTCTACCAGAATTTCAGAAAAATAATAACAAAATCAATAAAATACACTGGCAAAAAATAAACATATTTCTCAGTAGAGTTATGGCGCCTCTAATTAGGCTTGCCTTTGCTGTCTTGTCGTCATCTCCAACCGTGCCATCCTTAAGTGTTATTTCAAGGGCACCGGCAAAAGCTGATATAGCTTTGTTCTTGTCTCTAAGGTGAATATATCTAGCATTTCTCCCATTGAAACCACCAAAGGTATGACGAGCGCACAATACAGCTAGCCAACCACTGAAGCCCCCTGGTATGTAATCTATGAATCTATTAAGCCTAGCTGGATAATAGCCAAAATGCTCATATCTGCTATCCTTGTGACCTACTATTTCATCGATTAAATCCAGCGTGCGATAACAAAATCCGCCTACAGGCCCAAACAAAAACATTGCCACAATTGCTGATACCGAGGAATCCCCCGCCTCATTCGCAACCTTTGTGATTGTAAGCTTGGTCAACTGCTCTTCATCCATGCCATCTGTGTCCGCCTTTGTAAAGACCTGAACCTCATTTCTCATGGCATCAACACCGTCTCCGTAAAAAGATGCCATAATCCCCTTTGCGGTAAAATAAGTATAGTTAGCGTCCAGACACAAATAAGTGGCTATAGCTTCAAATATGATGCCAAGCACTGGCGTAATCTCATAACACAATAATGTAAAAAAGGTAACTACTATAAATACTGGAAGTAACGTCAAAACCAAAAGCCACAGTCCAAAGGACTTTTGTTTGGAAGGCTCTAAGAGAATCAACTCATCTCCCAAAAGTGCTCTATCCAAAAACTTCACCCAGTTTCTAATGGAGTCAAATGGATTCCAGCAGGTGTATAATCTGCCAAGAAAAATCTCCAAAATAGTACCTAGTAACAGTGCAAAAATATGATATTTAAACATTAAACCGCCCTTTCAAATATTGCTACACAGACCTTATGAGGCAAACAATTGCCACTGAAAAAATCCATGCTGTTTCCGCTGTTATAATATAGTCATCCTCAAGCAGACATAATGCTTCTTCAGTTGAGCGCCTAAATGCATTTATGTAACACAAAAAAGTAATGAAGGTTGCCAAAATTGGCCCTGCCATCAAAAGCTCATATTCATTAAAGCCTGCGTAGGTAAGGATGCAGAATTCTATTATCAAAAGTACAATTACTGCTTTTGATTGGTTTGCTCCCTCATTAAATAATGAAGAAAGCAATCCCATGAATATTCTTGAAAAGATAAATCCTAGAAAAACAAGTCTGAAATAAAAATCATAGGTGTTAAGCATTGCAATAAACCAAATAGACATTACCACAAGAAATCTTAACACGCCTCTATCACGGCTCTTGCTCCAACTATCAAATCGATATTTGTAGGTTGGAATGTCGTCCACGTAAGCTACAAAGCCAAGGACATGACGACCACCAGTGACTATAGCGGCTATCAAAATTATACCAAAGCTGACAGCCACATCATTGAAACGCCTATACCAGCCCAAGAGAAACCATCCGTAGGAAATCCAGTAAATAACGGCTCCCACCAATGGCACAAAGGCTAGTCTATACCTATCACCCTCATCTTCATAGTAAGGCAAAGGTATACATGAATATGCTGAAAAGGCGTTTACAAATGATTTTAAGACATTAAGCATTTTCTATTTCTTCTTTCTTTTGTGATAGAACTGAAGTTGCTGAATATATCCCTGAAAGCCCGGGTAGGCTTTGTTGATGTAGGAAATATATTCATCCTTAGAATAACTGCTGTAATCTTCTGTAATTATCTTTTTCATCCAAGTATCTATTGGATAGCTTTCCATAAAATGGAAACCATACAACATAATACAATTGGCAACCTTTGGTCCCACTCCCTTTACCTCCAAAAGCCTGCTTAAGGCCTGGTCGTAAGGAAGCTTGCTGATTGCCTCTATATCAAGCTGTCCATCTAAAACAGCCTTTGATATCCCAATAATATAATCTGCCCTGTAGCCTAAAGCCGTGCCCTCCATAAGCTCCTGCTTCGGAATGTAAGCAAGGCAGTCAGGCTTTGGAAAATGAATCCCGTCTGAATACCTGTCACACAAAATCTGAATTGACTTCTTGATTTTGGGTATGTTGTTGTTTTGGGAAATGACGTAGGAAATAAACACCTCCCACAAATCCTGTCTGAGGATTCTCATTCCAAATGAATCCTTTAGAGCGTCCTTTAAAAAGCTATCGTCGCTCTGTCGAATCTGCCTATTGAAAGCCACATAGTCGGTATCAAAATCAAAATACCTCTGCCAAAAATCCCACTGGCTTTTCTCGCAGGCAAAATCCCATGTATCCTTATCTTTATTCAAATAAAAGTATATATCGTTATCACCGGAGCAGGCACTGTAAGTATCTGGCATACCATCTGCACCCTTTGTCTCCTTTTTCATTCGAAAGACCTGACCTGAATTCATAATAACTTCAGGGTCAAACTCCTCTGCCGAAAGGCATTTGCTAAAAACCATTCTAGTCCTCTATTTCAAAAAGCATATTTTCCTGATCAATATCTACGATTCTATCCTTGAGATTGGCTATACTAGGACGTTCCTTGAATCGTTTTATCCACTTGTAATCTCCCCAGGTGTGCATTGGGAAGATATTGTCGCACTCAATCTTTTGCACGAAATATTCCATGCCAAGGAAGTAACCATCCTCCCCCATTCGCGAATCAAGCACAACAAAGGCTGCATCAAAATGTCTATTTATAATGGCCTTTAAAGCACGCTTGTACTCTCTGCCATAAACCTCTCCGAAAAGTTCGCCTCGCCCTTCGGCATTCCACCAGTTTAAATCTCCTGCGTGGTAAAAGCTCTTGTCCCCCACCTTAATTGCAAAGGCAACACCGGCATCTGTAGACCTTAAGGTTTCGATTTCCATATCATCAACCTTGTATTTTTTCATTGAGGTAACAAACTGTATCTTGTCCTTGATGGATAAATCAAAACCATTTCTGGTCAAATAATTGCGGCCCAATCTAATATCCTTTGAAAGTATAAACTTGATATTGTCCCTTGAATCCGCCCATCTAAGGCACTCCAACCACCAATGGTCCTTGTGGCTATGACTGGCAAATACATATAAATACTTGTCGGCATCCAGCTGTGGCAGGCTGCCGTGATACTGAACCACATCTCCAATAACATTTTTATCGAAATAATCAAATAGCAAATATCTATCTGACAGCTCTACAAGAAAGCAACTATGCATGATGTAATAAATCTTGTACATTTCTATTCCTCGTGTCATACTCTTTACTCTTTCCATATTATAGCAAAAAAGGCTCAGACATGAAAACACGTCTGAGCCTTATAAATCTTAAAAAAGTATGAAGAAAATTACTTAGCCGCGCGAGCAAGTGCCTCTTCGTAATCCTTTGTTCCAACGAATACTTCGTTTGAATATGGATTCTTTCCAAGCTTGATTGCATTTCTGATAATTATAGAGATGCAAAGAACGTTTGCGCCAAGTGCCAACATAGCTACAAAGCCCTGCATTCTAGGGTCTGCTGTGATACCCATAGCTGCAATTGCCTCGCCGGCTGCTGCTGTCTTGCCCTGTCCTGCCTGGTACAAAGCGATAGCCTTCTCATAAAGTGCCATTGTTGTAACACCGTTTTCAACTGCTCCGCCGTATACACTTGGAAGAACTGCTGCAAACTTACCCTTGAGCTGGAAAAGAGGCACTACCTGTGCCCACATGCACCAGATTGCAAGTGTGTTTGCACGGTTCTGAATCCAGGCACCCTTGTTCCAAAGTGCATTTGCAAATGTAGGAGCAAGTAAAAGTGCAAAACCGCAGTACCATGTATGTGTTGGAAGATTCAAATATGTATACTCAAAGTTCCAAACATCATATGCGGTGATGAACCAGATTGTCATATCCGGCCAAAGCATATCGGATTTGTTCTTGTCACTAGATGTGTAAAGATGAATACATCCTGTCATACAGAAAATATTTATAAGTCCTGCAATAGCGTTAACAACGTTCCACCATCCACCATAGATGAATACGCCTTCGTTTGAAGCCCACCATGCACCTGAGAAATCTCCAGTGATGCTGTAAGCTGCAAGAGCTGACTCCATATCAGAAACGTTTGCAATCATGATGTTTGCAGCAACAATAAACCATGGCCACCAAGCGAACCATTTTTCTTTGCCAAGGCCCCATTTGTACTTAATCATCATGAAACCAACGCAACCGATATCTGCTGCGTATAACTTGAAATAGTGGAACCATCCATCCATGTATGCCATTGTTGGATTGCTAGCACCACCTAATAATCCACAGTGAATCAGGATGAAATAAAGTGTTAGAATTGCAGGAATGATTACGAAGATAATCAACCCACCCGTTTTTGTACGTCGACCAAGCTCATTCAAGAGAATCAGTCCAGCAAACACAAGACACCAGCCTAGAATCTGCCACAGATTGCTAATTTGAAAAATCATAATCTCCTCCTCATTATGTAATATGTTAGGGAGAAAACTCGTTCTCCCCACTACAGTTTTTATTATAGCCCTAGGGGAGGAAATTACAACGCTTCAAATGTGAAAAAACTGTATAGATTTAGTGTTAGAAGCCGCGAACTTTCAAATGTTTCGGTAGACATTCAAAGCTGATTTTATCGTAGAAACCTACATGCTCTCCATCAGCATGTACACACATCTTGTCCTTTAACTCTATATCTATCTTGTCAAAATCAATTAAATCAAACCCTTTTTTACCCTCGTGCTTTCCAGCTACTAAAAGTGGAAGCAACAAGAAGCATTTAAGTCTACTTATATCATGGGCACAAAAAGCGGTTAAGTGACCTGAATCTGGCTTAGCTTTTGGAGCCATAGTTACTCCACCACCCTCAGCCTTGCAGTTCATAGCTGCAGCAAAAATAGTACGCCTAACATTCTTTTTAGTTTCCTTGCCCTCAAAATGTGTAGTTATCTTACCATCTGAAAATGGCATCGAAAAAATATCCCCTACCGTGAGAATGCCATAGGTGGCAGCCCCAAGATGAAATTTGTTTAAAAACTTCTTAAGCTTACTAGTCAAAGCCTGAAGGCATACGTAAGCATCTACACCTATGCCTGAGCTGACGCCAAATAACCTTTCCCCTTCTGGATAAATCACTTTTCCTATATCAATGCTTTTGTATTTATCTGTAGCAAGGGCTCGGTCCAAAATTTCAACAGCAGTCCCTTCCATTCCAAGGCCATATACGAAATCGTTGGCTGAGCCAGATGGAAGCGGTGTGTAGATGGTGTTTTCAAAATCTTGTATACCATTTAAGGCTTCGTTTAAGGTACCGTCCCCTCCCATTACGAATAAGGCAACTTTCTCACCTGTGCTTGTGGCCTCCTTTGCAAATCTCGTCGCATCGAAAGGACCTGTAGTAAAGTTTGCCTCATAAGAAATATTGTTATTATTTAAATACTCCTCTAACTCCTGCCAAACAAGTGCAGCTCTTCCAGTTCTTGATGCCTTATTTACAATAAATACGTTTTTCATAGATACCTCTATCTAAATATTATTTTAATAAAAGTGTTGAAATAAAACACTTTTCGACTTTTGTTACTTATGATAGCATAAGAGCAAAGTTAATAAAAGAAAGGTAACCCCTATGATATCAGAAGAATTCAAAGAATTAGCTCTTCATAAAATAGATCATAACAGCAAACGCGTTCTTTCCGTTATTGGTTGGACTGCAGGCTCAATCCTTATTGGTCTTGTTGTTGGTTTATTTTCTACAGCCTTTGGCGTTTCTATGCGGTATATGATACAGACCAGAGAAACCCATCCATGGCTTATCTATCTACTACCTTTTGGTGCAATTATAATCACATTCATTTATAAAAAAGTTTTGAAAACTAAAGACAGTGGTACTAACACCGTCATAGCAGCAATCCAATCAGATGAAAAGCTGCCAGCTAGGCTCGCTCCACTTATTTTTGTTGCCACCTGCATTACTCATTTAATAGGTGGTTCTGCTGGTCGTGAGGGTGCAGCTCTTCAAATGGGCGGCGCCATTGGAAATGGTTTAGGACGAATATTTAAACTTTCTCCAACTGACAAAAAAACCATGATTATGTGTGGCATGAGTGCTGCCTTTTCCGCTTTATTTGGTACACCTATGGCAGCTGCTATTTTCTCTATGGAGGTTATATCCGTAGGTATCATGCACTACGCTGCTTTGGTACCATGCGTCATTGCCTCACTTGTAGCAAGAGCTGTAGCAGCCCACTTTGGACTTGGTGCTGAAGAATTTGTTATCGGCGAACTTCCAAAGTTTGGTATAAAGACTGCTATCACTATATGTATTTTCGCCATACTTTGCGGACTTGTATCTATGCTATTTTGCACAGCCCTTCATACCTACGAAGATTTTCTTAGTGACAAGCTTAAGAACCCTTACCTAAAAGGATTTATCGGTGGATGCAGCGTTCTACTTCTCACCTTGATTGTTGGCTCTCAGGATTTTAACAGTACTGGCTCTGCAATAATTGCATCCTGCTTTACTGGCGCTGCTATCGGTCTTGAATATTTCTTACTTAAAATAATATTCACCACCCTCACACTATCCTGCGGATATAAAGGTGGTGAAATCGTTCCAACGTTATTTATAGGTGCAACCTTCGGTGCTGCCATGGGACCAATTATCGGTATGCCACCATCACTTATGGCGGCAGTCGGCATGGGTGCACTGTTCTGTGGTGTTACAAACTGCCCTATCTCAAGCCTTTTGATTTGCTTTGAATTGTTCGGCTACAAGCCAATGCCTTATTTCCTTCTTGCAGTGGCATTTAGCTATTGGGTATCTGGATACACCGGCTTGTACAAATCTCAAAAGATTGTGTACAGCAAATATCGTAGCAATTATATAGACAAGCATGTACATTAGCTTGTCATGAATGATTTAATCTTATCAGAGTCTAAATCTTCGCCTATTACAATAAATACCTCTTGGCCTACAGACATTTCGGTAAGCTCAAATTCTTTGCTAGTAGCATTGAACTGATACCAAGTATCACCTTCTTTAAAGAAGCCCTTTGCTCTAAGAATCTTGCCATAATCCTCTGTAGTCATAAGGGTATTTATTTTTTGTTTTATGGAAGCTTTAGTCATAGGAAGTTCAAGAAAATATACCGTCTTGTAACCGCCTCCATCAACTCCATGCTTCTTAACGTAGGAAGCCATGGAATAGCCTGCACTAGAAAGTGTATTAAAATCTTCCTCATCCATATTGAACCAATCCTTGGCAAAGACAATTGAATCAATATCTTTTTGAAGCTGAGCCTTTTTAGCTGCAACCTTTAGGTGCTCTATTGTAGCTGCAAGCTGTTCATCACTTGTAAGCTGCGCTTTGCTAAGAACTACAAGCCCTGCATTTGCAATCTGTGATGCAAGAAAATAATCCGATACATCCGACAAATCATTTTCCAAATTCGCATCTACGATAGTGATTACATTTCCTATCTCGTACCATCTATCGAGGGGTTCGTCTCTTAAAGCATCAAAAAACTCATCTACATCAAAAATTCCAGATGGCTCAATAATCACTCTATCGTAACCACTCATCCCCATGGCAATAAGCTTGGTCTTGAAGCGCCTCCTGTGACAGTCAGCATCGCAACCGCCCGCCACCATCTCAAGCTCGCAATTATCACCGCGAAGCTCGTTCAAAAGCAGCATATCTACATTGACAGCACCGTAATCATTTTCAAGAATACCGATGCGCTGTCCCTTATCCATAAAATGCTTGGCGTACATTTTTAGAAATGTAGTTTTGCCGCTTCCAAGAAAGCCTGTAATCAAATCAACTTTAATCATTAACTATGCCTCTGTAATCTCTCCTGCTATAGCTGTAGCAGCTGCTGTGGCAGGACTAGCCAAATAAATCTTAACCTTGCTAGTACCCATTCTGCCTAGGAAATTACGATTGTTGGTAGCTACTACCACCTCGTCATCTGAGAGGATTCCGCCGCCTCTACCGCAGCAAAGGCCACAGCCTGGAGTTGTGATAATAGCGCCAGCATCAGAAAGAATTTCCAAAGTACCATCAGCAAGAGCTGCGCGGTAAACCTTTCTACTAGCAGGTGTAACTATCAACTTAACGTAAGGAGCAACATGCTTGCCCTTAAGAATAGTAGCCGCTGTTCTAAGATCTTCAAGACGACCGTTAGTACATGAGCCAAGAAATACCTGGTTAACCTTGGTTCCTTTAAGCTCAGAGACCGGCTTAATATTGTCTACAAGTGATGGGCATGCGCAAACAGGCACAAAGTCCTCCGCTCTGTATCTGAGAATCTGTGAGTAGTTGGCATCGTCATCACCGTGAAGTTCTCTCATCTCATCATCGTAAGGAATCTTGCAGTAATCACAAGTCTTGTCATCTGGAGCAAAAAGTCCACACTTAGCACCAGCCTCTACTGACATGTTGGACATTGTCATACGGCTAGCAACGCTCATTGCCTCTACTGTACTTCCGGTAAACTCAAGAGATTTATATGTAGCACCTGATGCCGTCAAATCTCCAATAATTCTAAGAATAATATCCTTAGATGTAACGTTACCTGGCACTGTGCCATCAATCTCAATCTTGATTGTCTCAGGAACCTTTATCCAAAGCTCTCCTGTACCAAGAATTCCAGCCATCTCCGTATATCCGATACCAGTAGAAAATGCGCCAACGCATCCATAGGTAACAGTGTGGCTATCTGTACCAAAAGCAATATCACCCGGCTTAACATAACCTGCCTCTGTCATAAGCTGATGACAGATACCGTCAGTTCTATGAACATTTTTGATTCCGTACTTGTCTGCAAACTCATCTCCAACTCTAAAATGTCTTGAGTCGTCTGTCTGAGTAGCTGGGAGGAAATGATCATAAATCAAGACAACCTTGTTTGGATCGTATACCTTTTGAAATCCCATTTCCTCAAATTTTTGTACAGCAAAAGGAACCATGATGTCATCAACCATGCACCAGTCAACCGGAACTGTAACAATATCGCCAGGCTTTACATCATGTCCTACTTTTTTTCCAATTATCTTTTCAATAAGTGTGTGTCCCATTATTATCTCCCAAAACTAATCTAATCCGTTGCGTTTTCTCATAGCCTTAACCAAACCGCCAGCGTCCAAAATATCTGTAAGATTCTGAGGTAATGACGCAATATCATAGCTCTTTCCATTTACTTTAATCTCTTTGCCAGGTGTAACCTCTGCAATATCACCCTCGTTTACCTCGTCAAACAAATCTGGTTGCTCAATCAAAAGCAAACCATTGTTGATGGCATTTCTAAAGAAAATGCGGGCATAAGACTTGGCCACGATGCATGATACCCCAAGTGCCTTTACCACCTCTGGAGCCTGCTCTCTTGATGAGCCACAGCCAAAATTATTGCCTGCTACTATCATATCTCCTGGCTGAATTTTGCTTGCCAAATCTGGACGAAGTGGAGAAAAAGCATAAGGCTTCATTTCCTGCACCGTCTCAAAGGCTAAATATTCTGTAGGAAGGATAATATCCGTATCAATATCGTCCCCCAATTTCCAAATTTTTGCAGTAAACATATATAAGGCCCTTTCTGTGTAATGTAGGTTGTGGGCAAAATCTTACCTTCACAATATATTATAATTTTTCGGTCGACTAAAAATGTCTCCCTCAAAACAATAATACATTGTTAAGGAGATTTTGTTCTAAAAGTTATCTAATAATACGATTTCAAAATAATATATCTTTCAAAAACATATCACTCTGTTATAAGATTTTACTCTAAAGGTTATCTAAATAATACGATTTCAAAATAATATGTCTTTCAAAAACATATCACTCTGTTATAAGATTTTGCTCTAAAGGTTATCTAATAATTAAATAGATTCTAACTATAAACTCTAGAACTAAAGCTTCTAAATATTGTTTCCAAAAGATTTGTAAATTGGTTATAGCGTAATGCGCTTTACAAATCCTCTGCTACAGTAATATGACCTGTTATAGCAGATGCAGTTACTGTAGCAGCGCTGGCAAGGTACACGAAAGAATCCTTGTGGCCGGCACGTCCCTTGAAGTTACGTGTTCCTGTGGAGATGAGTGTCTCACCTTCTCCAATTACACCCTGGCATGCGCCCCAACATACTGAACAGTTAGGGTTCATAACCATAGCGCCTGCCTCCATAAAGATATCTAAAAGACCTTCCTTTAAAGCCTGCTTATACACAGCGCGACTAGCTGGAACTACCAAAAATCTTACCTTTGGAGCCACATGCTTGCCCTTAATAACAGCTGCCCCTGCGCGTAAATCCTCAATACGACCATTGTTACAGCTTCCAAGGAATGCCTCGTCAATCTTAACATCGCTGCATTCCCTTGCTGGGGCAATGTTGTCAACAAAATGAGGCTTTGCAACTACTGGTTCTATCTCTGATAAATCTATGTCGATAACCTGAGCAAATACCGCGTCATCATCTGATTTGAAAATTGCCTTTGGCTCTCTTCCATGTTCCTTCAAGTAATCCATGGCAACATCATCTACTTCCATAAGTGCAGTCTTGGCACCAGCCTCTACACAAAGGTTGCAGATTGCAATTCTGTCTGCAATTGATAAATCGTGAAGGCCCTCACCTGCAAACTCCATTGCCTTATAGTTGGCACCATTTGCTGAAATCTTGCCAATTATTGTAAGGATAACATCCCTAGCATAAACACCAGACTTAAGCTTGCCATGAAGGTTAAATCTGATTGTCTCTGGAACAAGCAACCAAGATGTACCTGTAACCATTGAATAAAGATAATCAGTACAACCTACACCTGTACCAAAAGCACCAAGGGCACCGTAAGCACATGTGTGACTGTCAGCTCCAAAAATAAGCTCACCAGGTCTAACGTGATTTTCCATCATGACCTGGTGGCACACACCCTCACCCTCATAGAAAGTGATGCCGTTAGCCTTTGCAAAATCTCTCATCTTTTTGTGAGAGGCTGCAGTCTTTGGGCTATCCGCTGGAATATTGTGATCGATAATCCAAATCAACTTGCTTACATCTGCGATGTGTGGATTCTTTAAGTTGTTGTACATGTCAATTGTAAGATGAGTTGTACCGTCGTTACTCATCATTTTATCTACTGTAACAGTCTCGATATCGCCGGCCTTGCAGCTTTCCTTGCCTGCTGCGGCTGCGATAATCTTTTCCGCCATTGTCATTCCCATTGTATTATCTCCTAAAAATCTAATTATTTATTTAATGAAGCTATTAGTCCACCCTGATCCAAAATCTCCTGCATCTTTTCAGGAAGCTTGGTGCAGGAATACTCCTTGCCATTTGCTGTAATTTTGCCAGAAAGCAAATCAAGCTCCATGTCGTCTCCATCCTTTACCACATCGTAAAGCTCCTTGCTAACGATAACTGGCATGCCAATGTTGATAGAGTTTCTATAAAAAATACGGGCAAAGGATTTGGCGATTACTGCCTTTACTCCAAGAGCCTTTAGTACGCTAGGCGCCTGCTCTCTTGATGAGCCACAGCCAAAATTCTCATCTGCCACAACAAAATCTCCAGGCTTAACCTGGTTGGCAAAGTCAGAATTAAGTGATTCGAAGGTATGTACCTTCATCTCATCTATTGTTGGAAATAGTAGATACTGTGAAGCGATAATCTGATCTGTATCTACATCTTTGTGAAATCTAAATACTTTACCCATAAGTCCTCCTAGTACATAAATTTTCTATGGTTCAACATATTTTACATCAATTCTTTAGTCAGTTAAAGAGGTAAATCACAATTACTGTTTTCCTAATGAAAAATTATATTCTTTATATTATTATTAATAATGATATTTAATGGATGAGGAGTATACAATGAATTTAATTCTTGTTGGACGAATATTTTCTGTCCTTGCCTGTACACTTATGGTGTGCATAGGCTACATCAAACATAAAAAGCATGTGCTTTGGGCGCAAAATGTGCAGTTTATTTTATTTTCCATTTCCTACGCTTGCTTAGGAGGCATCGCTGCCGTTGTAGGCAATATGGTTAGCTTCCTTAGGAATCTCATCTGTCTTAAATGGAATCTAAACACCCCGCTTAAGATTTTCTTTATAGCTTTTCAGGGAGTGTTTACCTACATAACCACCCAAAACAGATGGATAGACTGGCTTCCATTTTTGGCAGCCTCATTAATTACCATTTCTCTTAGTTCCAAGAGCGATTTGGTTATCAAGCTTGGTTGCATAGGCAGTATAATCTGCTTTGCACTGTACGATTTTAATTTACAAAACTGGGTTGTATTTGCCTTTGACTGCTTCTCGTTTGTCACCAGCATCATTGGCGTTTATCGAATACTAAAGGATAAAAACAACCCTTCCCCAATTTAAACATTTTAAAACCGGCCTCCACAGTTAGCATTAATCTAACCTTGAAGACCGGTTCTTCTTTTGTATTGAAATTACTCTTTGCTTATCACTCGAGACATACCTACCATTAAAATATCATCTCTATATGGATGCTTAGATAAATGAACCACTGTGTATAAGGTGAGAATCATACCGTCCTCAACCTTTTGCTTAACCTCAACCTCTACACGCCTCTTGCCCTCGTTGTAGGCATTGATAAGTGCTTCCCTCGACAACGTATCAAAGTACTTCTTGTCATAACCCTTAGGGGACTGAGCCATGGCGTTTTCGGTCATGTCATCAATGACACCCGCGGTAGGTGCGCCAAAGTCCATCTCTGGGGCTTGATGCATCAAATAGTAGCTATTCTTGAAAAGGTTTCCAAAAATAACAATCTGATATTCCTTCTTAATTGTATCTAAAAGAGCTCTATTAGAACTAAATGTCTCTAGATATATATCCTTTTCATCCACTGCAGGCTCATTGTCAAAGAGAGCTATTACAATAAAATCCTCCTTGCGAAGAGGCTTTGAGAAAAGGTATCCCTGAACTCTATCACAGTCCATGTTCTGTAAAAACTTAAGCTGTTCAATTGTCTCAACGCCTTCAGCTATTGTGTGTAAATGTAACTTGCTGGCAAAAAAGAATACTGTCTCTAATGTGCCGCGGCCTCGCTCGTTCTGACAATTGTCTGCCAAGAAGGCCTTGTCTATCTTTAGAAAATCTACCGGTAAATCCTTAACAAACTGTAAGGAAGTAAAGCCGGCGCCAAAATCATCAATAGCAATTCTAACTCCAAGATCTGCAATACCGTATACCCAACGTTCCACAACACAGAAGTCTTCTTCGGAAAGTGCAGATTCGGTTATCTCAACTTCAAATAGCTTTGGGTTGATGCCGTAAGTCTGCAACAAGCCATTAAGCTTTCTGCAAAAATCATTTTCCCTAATGTGCCATCTTGAAAAATTAACAGCTATAGGAATTGCATTCTCCCCCATTTCACGAAGTGTCTTACACACCTCCTCTGCCATAAACCAGTCCAAAGTACATATGGCATCTGACTCCTCAAGAAGTGGAACAAAATCATCGGGCATAACTAGAGTGCCGTCTTCTCTCTCCCACCTCACAAGGGCCTCGGCGCTAACCAAACGACCAGAATTAGAATCATACTGAGGCTGGTAGTACGCCTTGATTTCATGGGTCTCTAATGCATTTATAATTTGAAAAAATAAATCTGACTTCATTGACTTTACATTCTAAGCATCAACTCTTTGTCGATGACTTTGCCATTGTAATAATAAACTCTAGGAACACGCTTGCTAACAGCACAAGTTAATTCATAGGGAATTGTACCAGCTAAATTAGCCAACTGGTCAATATCATTATTCTCTCCAAATATCTCTACTTCACTGCCAACATCGACAGTAGGCATATCTGTAATATCTATCATGCACATATCCATGCATATCTTGCCTCTGAGCTTTGCAGGGCCTTCCTTGGTAATAAGACTACACTTGTTGGAAAGGCTTCGTAAAAATCCATCGGCATATCCATAAGGCAATACGCCAATACGAGTGGTCTTGTCTGTAACAAAAATACCGCCGTAGCTAATGGCTGTACCTGCCGGATATATCTTGATTGTGCTGACTGTTGTCTTCATTGTCATGGCTGGACGAAGCCCCATCTCCTTGGCAAACTCGCCATATCCATATAACAACAATCCAGGTCTTACCATATCTAGATAAGTCTTAGGATATCTGGCAACGGCACCTGTGTTAGCGCAATGTCTAAGCTTAAACTTTCGACCAAGCTTTTCTTCAACTGCTTCAATCACATTAGTAAAAAGCTCAAATTGATGCTTGGTGTATTTCTCACATTCTGGTCCATGCTCATCTGATACAGCAAAGTGAGTGAATATACCTTCGGCTTCAAGGCCCGGCATATTGCATGCCTCAACAATTCCATCGACACCTGTATCAAAATATCCATCGTCACACAAGTACCCCAAACGAGACATTCCTGTGTCTACCTTGATATGGATTTTAAGTGTGCCACCACATTCAACTGCCTTAGCACTATACTCATCAGCCTTTGCCTTGCAAGTAACAGCTTGAGTAATATCATATTGTATAAGTCGCTCAACCTGCTCTTTTGGGGTGTGACCTAATATAAGTATCGGCATCTTGATGCCGTTAACTCTAAGTTCTAATGCTTCGTCGGCACTGCTGACTGCCAAATAATCTGCGCCGATTTCTTCTAAAAGCTGACTAACCTGAATACTACCATGTCCGTATGCATCCGCTTTTACAACTCCAAGAAACTTTACATTATCGCCGGTCTTTTCTTTAATCTTTTTGTAATTGTAGGCAATGGCGTCAAGATTAACCTCCGCCCACGTTCTTCTCAGTGTTGATTCCATCTCTCTCATCTCCTAAAATACTTAATCTTATTATATCAATTTAAGAGAAAAATGAAATACGCCTAGAGCACCTTAGACAAGAAATCCTGAAGTCGCTGACTCTTAGGGAAATTAAATATCTCCGCAGGGGTACCTTCCTCAAGAATTCCCTTCTCATCAAAGAACATAACTCTATCTGCCACTTCCTTTGCAAAGCCCATCTCATGAGTTACAACAATCATAGTCATTCCATCATCAGCAAGCTCCTTCATAAGAGCTAAAACCTCTCCTACCATTTCAGGGTCAAGTGCAGATGTTGGTTCGTCAAAAAGAATCACCTCTGGGTTCATTGCAAGTGTACGTGCAATAGCAATTCGCTGCTTTTGTCCACCTGAAAGGCTGTCTGGATAAGCATCAGCCTTATCTGCAAGTCCAACTCTCTCAAGCAACTCTTCTGCTTTTTTATTTGCCTCTTCTTGAGTCATAAGCTTTTGCTTTACAGGGGCAAGTGTGAGATTTTTCTTGATAGTAAGATGAGGGAACAAATTGAAATGCTGGAAAACCATTCCCACTCTACGTCTTACATCATTCAAATCAACTCCCGGCTTTGTTATATCTTCACCATCAACATAGATAGTTCCAGAAGTAACCTCCTCAAGCTGATTAAGGGTACGAATAAAAGTTGACTTACCACAACCAGACGGTCCGATAATGGCAATCACCTCTCCCTTTTCAATTTGCATATTTACATTTAAGAGAACCTCGTTATCCCCATATGACTTTGAAAGGTTTTCTACTTTTATTAATATATCGTTACTCATATCTAATTCTCTCCTTTATTACTGCTCACTCTTTCTAAGATTCTTTTCTAACTTTCCAACACCTAAGTTAAGAAGCTGAACAATAATAAGATAGATTATTGCTACGCCAACAAGTGGTAATAGTGCTTCGTATGTAATACTTCTGATGATATCGCCACCGCGAGTCAAATCCATAAGACCAATGTATCCGCAGATTGATGTCTCCTTGATAAGAGAAATAAACTCGTTAGCAAGAGCTGGAAGCACGTTCTTAATTGCCTGTGGCAAAATTATTGAAACCATTGTCTGACGGTAAGAAAGGCCAAGGCTTCGTCCTGCCTCCATCTGACCATCATCAATTGACATGATTCCGCCACGCATAATTTCTGCCACATAAGCACCTGAATTTATCGCAAATGCGATAATAGCTACAAGAAGCTTTGGCACATTAACCGACTTAAATACTACGTAGAAAATTATCAAAAGCTGAATCATGATTGGCGTTCCACGAATGATTGCCAAATACAGCTTACATATTTTATTTAGTAAAGAAAGCTTGCCTGTCTTGTCAAAAGTAACTCTGACGATTGCAACCAAGAATCCAATAAACATACCTGCAAAAACTGCACAAACAGCAATAATAATTGTGTTCTCCAAGCCCTTTACAAGGTACTGCCATCTATCGTCATCTATGAAATTTCTCTTAAAGTTCTCAACCAATCCAAGGCCCCTGCCTTCGGCGTCTGGATTTATTGAAACTATAACCTGCTTAGTTGTGACATAAGGTACCGAGAAGTTAATGGACTTAAGTCGCTCCTCAGTCATTGTCATTCCAGCGATTCCAAGATCAGCCTTGTGAGAATCTACTGCATTGATGATACTGTCAAACTCCATATCCTCAATCTCAACATCCATACCAATCTTGTCACCGATTGCCTTAATAAGCTCCATATCGATACCAACAGGCTCGCCCTTGTCATAGAACTCATAAGGAGGAAAAGCTACATTTGTAGCAACAACCAGCTTGCCACTATCATAGGTTGTACCCTCTGGAGTAACATAAGGACATGTACCCTTGGTGTCATCACCAATGTAGTTGGCGGTAATCTGCTCAATTGTGCCATCCTCTTTAAGCTCTTCCAAAGCACCATTTACTTTGTTCAAAAGCTCTTCGTTGTCCTTTGCAATGCAAATCGCATAATCCTCAAGTGTAAATGGCTCATCTAAAATCACAAGTGATTTTTCACCTTTGGTGCATGCAATAGCTGGCTGCTCGTCAACAATGACGCAGTCAATCTTGCCCTGTCTTAACGCCTGCATTGCATCAGCCAATTTGTTGTAACGCTCTATAGTTGTACCGGCTTCATCACCCTCATAATCTGAAGCATAGATGTCGCCGATGGTTCCAAGCTGCACGCCGATTTTAGAACCTTCTAAGTCGTCGATAGTTTTAACAATTTTGCCTGTCTCTTCCGCCTTTTGTCCGCAACCTAATAACATTGCAGAAACTATTGCAAGAAGTAGTAAAGATAATTTCTTCTTCATGTATATTTATTCCCTCGCATCGTATTTTTATTCGAATATAATATCACAATTTAATTTTTTATCAATATAATATATTGACTTATTTCTTCGAGCGTCTTCTAACGCGTCTGACACTTGTAGATTTCTTGGGTCCCCGCTTCCTCGGATTATTCTCCTTGCGATACTCATCGATATCTGAAAGCAGCTTTTCATAATCTCGTTCAAATAACAACTCGCTTATTTCAAGGTTTAGAGCCATCGGATCTAACTTAGTCTCCGGAATAACAGGCTCCTCTCCCACTTCCTTGGCTGCCCGTTTAATCCTTGTAACCTCCGCATTTGCAAGTGGCGTCTTGGTCCACTCAATAAGCTTTTTCCTGACAAAAGGCTTGCTCTGACTTTTGTAGGAAGGCATATCAAAACGCTCTAACAAGGCCGCAAGCTCTGGCCGCCAAAGCAGCTCAAGCTTCTTATCAAGCTTAACCTTAGTGTTAAGTGTGGGTTGCCTTAAAATATAAAAATCTGGAGCTCCTTCCACTTCATCTACTGTGATAATGCCCCAGTGCTCAGGCACGTGGTCCTCAATGTGAAGAGCATGGCTGCTACCAACCACAACCATGTTGTAATCAAAATATTTGTCGTAATCCTTAATTTGTCCATCTAGTCTAGTGTAGGTATCCGCATCGGACTTGATTTCGATGCCTACCAGCCCCTCAGTTATTACCATAAAAACATCTGCCCTAGATTTACCTATCATCTTCTCTTGGTAAAATCTGGCCTTATGATATTTTAGTTCTAGAAAGTCAAATAAGGACTCTCGAATGTCTTTATCTTTTAGCATATCAGTATTTGTTAATCTCCCTTTTCCTTGTCATTTTTTACCAAAATAATAGTAACAGTTAATCACTTTCAAAACAACCAAAAGGCCCGCAATGCAGCGTAGTTACGCGCTTTGCGAGCCTTTGAGGTTCATTTCTTGTTTTATAAAAAATGCGGTTAATCTATAATCCCATTATATGTAATCTTCTACAGCATCAACCTTTTTTGAAATCAAAACGTAAATGTAGCCGACAAACATCAAGAAAATAAAAAGTACAAGTATCCACCATGCGGTACCAATAAATGGCAATTCATCTGTGATTCCAAAAGCACCAGCCTTGCTACCCCAGTTAAGGAAAAAGTATGGGTAATTATAGCCTTCAACAAATTCCCAACCATTAGCATAACCAACCGATGCATAGATAGAATAAAGAAGAGGTGGAATGATTACATAAACAATCTCATCATTATTAATCCTTGTTCCTGTGCCAACCACGAAAAAGTCTGCAACCGAAGCCATAGGAACAATTAAATGGGTAAGGGTATTGCCCACATTCCAAGCCTCCGCCCCAAGAGTTGGAGCAAGGATTAATCCAAACACAACACAGGTAAGGGTTATTGAAACTGTGCTGACAAACTTAATTACATGCCATACTCTACTAACCGGCTTATGCCCCTGCATTAAGAAACATCCTATAAAACAGACAACTGCAATACCAATATTGGACTGAGTAGTGAAAAACATCAATGATGACTGCCCGCCTAAAGATGTCATGCTACTTATATATATGGAATGGCCAACTCCAATTATAGTAGCCACAATCACAGTAATCTTTAGAAAGTAGCTCATAGCCTTTTGAACTGGCGACAAATTAGTCATAATACACCTCGAATATTCCCTTATTAATTATTTATACTCCATCATTAAATGAACAATGATTTGCCCCCTCATGGCATTTCATTGTTCGCAATTAGATTGTACCACGTCTTTTATTTTTTGCAATACCAAAATTGAATTTTTTTATAAGAAAATCTCTTCTATCGTATCATCCCTAGACGCTGATTTTCAGCCAATTATACAATTTAAAAAAAGTATTGCGAATATTGTTTTTCCAGTTGACAACACGCCAAACCTTTGATATATTTATCAAGTCGCTTGAAGCAGTAACAAAATGCTTAAAGCTCTGGGATCTTAGCTCAGCTGGGAGAGCATCTGCCTTACAAGCAGAGGGTCACAGGTTCGAGCCCTGTAGGTCCCATTTAAACTAATTAATAATTTAGTTGGTTTACATTAATATGACTTTGGCGAGATAGCTCAGTTGGCTAGAGCACACGGTTCATACCCGTGGTGTCGAGGGTTCGAATCCCCCCTTCGCTACTTGAAAAGTCCAAAGGTAATACCTTTGGACTTTTTAATTTTGCTGGGTTAATGATTTGCTTTTGGATAAAAGGAGTTCGTATGAGAATTGGAATGGGATATGATGTTCACAGACTTGTTGAAGGGAGAAAATTGATTCTTGGTGGAGTGGATATTCCACATACAATGGGGCTTGATGGACATTCAGATGCTGATGTTGTTGTTCATGCTATTATGGATGCTCTTTTGGGAGCTGCTGCAGTGGGAGATATCGGTAAGTTGTTTCCTGACACTGATCCGCAGTACAAGGGAATATCAAGCATAACTTTGCTGAAACATGTAGGAAAAGTATTGAATGATAACAATTATGCAATTGGAAATATTGATGCAACAATAATTGCACAGAGACCAAAACTTGCGCCATACAGAGAAGAGATGGTTCGTAATATAGCAAGTGCATTGGAAATAAACGAAAATCAGGTTGGTATAAAAGCAACCACTGAAGAGGGGTTGGGATTTACTGGCCAACAGCTTGGAATATCTGCACAGGCGATTACTTTACTGATAGAAAGGTAGCAAAATTAATTGAAAGAACTTGAAATAAAAGATTTATTAATAAAAGATTTGTTAATAGAAGATTTTGAAATAATAAACTACTATTATAATTTACGAAGAACATCTGCGGCTGACGGAAATGTGTTGGATTTGTTTTTGTGGAATGATTGTTATCCGTCTAAAATTCTTATCACAGAGAAATGCTTAATAGTACTTGGAATGGAAGATGGAAAATACTGCTCGATGATGCCATTTTGCAAGAAAGAAGATTTGAGGGAGAGTTTCTTTTTCCTTAAAGAATTATTTAATAATCATTTTAAGCAGGAATTAATAATTTACGTAGCGGACAGGGAAGCCATTGATATTTTGTCTTTGCCTGAAGAAGAGTTTGAGATAACAGAGGAAAGAGATTTGTTTGATTATATTTATGAATCTGATAAATTGAAATCATATCCGGGAAGAAAATATCACAAAAAGAAGAATCATTTAAATGCATTCAGAAAAAGTTATGCCGGCAGATATGAGTTTAAAATGCTGGGAACTGATGATTGTAAACTGATATCCGATTTCCTTGAAAAATGGAGAAAAGATAAGACGGAAACATCCATGAGCAAATATATAGATTACGAAATATCAGGTATTGAGAAAATCATGAAGTGGCAGAATGTAATAGATTTTAAGATTGGTGGATTGTTTATTGATAATAATCTGGAGGCGTTTTCAATCGGAAAATATTACGAGACCGAAGATGTGGTTTATGTACCTGTTGAAAAAGCAAATAGTCAGTTTCGTGGAATTTATGCGTACATTTGCAGTAAGTTTTTAAGGGAAGCTTTTCCTGAAGCATCCAGAGTGAACAGAGAAGATGATATGGGTCTTGAAGGGTTGAGACAGGCAAAATTGTCGCTTAATCCGATTGAGTTAGTTGAGAAGTATACGGTTATACAAAAGTGACGTTAATAAACTAATACAAAGTTATTAAACTGTACATGAGGGGATAAGTATGATTAGATATCTTAATGAATTTGAAAAAATGAATATTTCACCTTTGTATGAAGAAACTTTTCAGGATGATTATGATTATTGTCAATTTTTCTACAATACGGTGATTCCGCAAGCTGATATAATTGCTGATATTGATTCGTTAAAAAAAATACAAAGTATGATTACTTTGATTCCAAAAGAGATAAATGTTGGCAGGACAAGATGTGATTGTTATTATCTTTATGGAGTTGCCACTGAAAAAAAACTGAGAGGCCAGGGAAAAATGTCTGTATTGTTAAAGACTCTTATGGAGAATCTTTACAATGAAGAACAGGCTTTTACTTATTTGATTCCCGATTCGGATTTAAACAGAAATTACTACAGAAAGTTTGGCTTTGAAACAGTAATGGACAAATATGAGAATAAACAAAAAGAGAAAATTAAGAGACCAAGTCACTCTTTTATGCAGAGAAAAGCAGAGAATTCTGATGCTGTCAGACTTTCGATATTTGCCCAGAATTCTCTAAGTAAAAAATACGGAATATTTGTAGTTCACTCAAAAGAATATTTTATGAGATTAATTGAACTGATGAAGACTGAAAAAGGATATGTGGAGATTATATTAAAAGATAAATTGATTCTTGGATACCGGGTAATTGTAGACGGAAAAATAATTGAAGAGATAACAGATGATAAGATTAAACAGTTTGAAATGACAGGTTACAAATCAAAACCTTATGCTATGGCCCGTGTTATAAATGCAAAAAAAATGATTGGAATGGTTAATACAAACGACGCAGGAAGTGTGGTGCTGAAACTTAACGATGACATCATAGCTGACAATAACGGTGTATTTATTTGGAATTACAAACCGGGAAAAATGACATGGGAGAAAACAGATAAGGATCCCGATGTAGAGATGTCGATAGGAGAATTTTCTCAGTATAGTTTGGGATACAGACATTTTGATGGACTCCCTGCACTTAATACAATGGCAGGTTTTTATATTAATGATTACATATAGAATATCTATATGTTTAATTCGAATGACAGTATAGTACTTATAGTATCCATATGGTGGAATGGGTAAATATTTAAAAAGTGCATTGATACTTATCAGTTTTTATATTATATTGTATTTTAGTGTTTTAAGTAAAAACAAATGTATAATGAGGAGCTTTATTTATGAAGATTTATAATACGCTTTCTAAGAAAAAAGAAGAATTTGTTCCTGTTGATGGAAATAATGTGAGTATGTATACCTGTGGACCTACGGTATATCACTATGCACATATTGGAAATCTGAGAAGCTATATTATGGAAGATGTGCTTGAAAAAGAACTCAGATTTGAGGGATATAATGTAAAAAGAGTTATGAATATTACTGACGTCGGTCATTTGTCAAGCGATGCCGATACAGGCGAAGATAAAATGTTAAAGGGTGCAAAGAGAGAACATAAGACTGTCATGGAGATAGCGAAATTCTATACAGATGCATTCTTTAGTGATTGCGCAAAACTTAACATTAAGACTCCGGATGTTGTTGAACCTGCTACAAACTGCATCGATGAGTTCATAAAAATGATTGAAAAATTAATTGAAGATGATTACGCATATATAGCAGGTGGAAATGTATATTTTGATACATCAAAACTCGAAGAGTATTATACACTTTCCAGTCATAACAGCGATGATCTTATGGTTGGTGTTAGAGATGATGTTGAAGAAGACAATAATAAGAAAAATAAAACTGATTTTGTACTGTGGTTTACAAAATCTAAATTTGACGATCAGGAACTTAAGTGGGACAGCCCTTGGGGAGTGGGATATCCGGGTTGGCATATTGAATGCTCATGTATCAGTATTAAGCATTTAGGAGAGCGACTTGATTTCCATTGTGGTGGAATAGACAATATATTCCCGCATCATACAAATGAAATTGCGCAGAGTGAAGCTTTTCTTGGTCATAAATGGTGTAACTACTGGTTCCATGTTCATCATCTGAATGATAAGCAGGGAAAGATGAGTAAGTCGAAAGGAGACTTCCTTACAGTTTCACTTTTGGAAGAAAAAGGATATGATCCAATTGTTTACAGAATGTTTTGTTTACAGTCTCATTACAGAAAGCCTTTAGAGTTTAGTTTCGAGGTACTCGATTCAGTTAAAGCAGGCTATATTAAACTCAGAAAGAGAATATCTTCTCTAGACAGAAATGCCGGAGAGATTGATGAACAGGCAGTTGAGTCATATAAGAATAAATTTACAGAAGTTGTGGGAAATGATATTAATACTGCATCCGGTATTACTATAATATATGATGTTCTTAAGGATGATATTAACGATGCAACTAAGCTTGCTGTAATAGATGAGTTTGACAAGGTTCTGTCTTTGAATCTTACAATCCCTTATGAGGAAGACAATAACGCGAATGTTGATGAGAAATTGGAAAACTATATAAACTCTATGATTGAAAAGAGAAAAGAAGCTAAGAAAGCAAAGGATTTTGCAACAGCAGACAGTATTAGAGATGAACTTGCGTCAAAGGGAATTATTCTTAAAGATACAAGAGAAGGTACGACATGGACGAAAGCATAAATGTTGATTTGTTTACTGCTGTAAGCAGATTAATGGATATTAATGAAATTGAATTGGTTAATTATTCTCCTCTTACATTGGCTTACGTTGGAGATGCCGTATATGAGATGGTCGTAAGGACTGTAGTTGTGTGTGAGGCGAATATGAGTGTTAACAAACTCCATAAAAGCAGTACTAAGTTGGTAAAGGCAAAAGCACAGGCTGATATTATTCACGCCCTGTCAGAGGAACTGACAGAAAATGAAATGAAGGTATACAAACGTGGAAGGAATGCAAAATCATACTCAAAAGCAAAGAATGCAACATATTCTGATTACAGAAATGCAACAGGATTTGAGGCATTGATTGGATATTTATATTTTGCAAAGCAGACTGACAGGATGATGTACATTATCAGAAAAGGGATTGAACTGATTGAGAGTAATGACGATAACCAATTAAAGTAACCGATAGTTTGTTTTAATAATTTATCAAGGATTAATATGAGATACGAAGAATTTACAATAGAGGGAAGAAATGCTGTACTTGAAGCATTTCGCTCAGGAAAGACAATTGATAAGCTTTTTGTTGCTGAGGGAAATGAGGATGGAAGCATTCAGACTATAATAAGAGAAGCAAAGAAAAATGATGTTATTCTGAATTTTGTGAAAAGAGAACGTCTGGATCAGATGTCCAAAACAAAAAAACATCAGGGTGTAATAGCTTATGCAGCGGCTTATGAGTATGCAACAGTTGAGGATATTCTCGAGAATGCAGCTGACAAGCAGGAAGCCCCTTTTATTATCGTTCTTGATAATATAGAAGATCCACATAATCTTGGGGCGATTATCAGAACTGCAAATCTTGCGGGAGCGCATGGAGTTATTATTCCAAAAAGAAGAGCAGTAGGGTTAACTGCAACAGTTGCAAGAACGTCTGCCGGGGCTCTTAACTTTACACCTGTAGCGAAAGTGACAAATATTTCAAAGACAATAGAAGAGTTAAAGAAGCAGGGAATATGGTTTGTCTGTGCAGATATGGGTGGAACATCTATGTACGATTTGGATTTAAAAGGACCTATTGGACTGGTAATAGGTAATGAGGGCGAAGGTGTAAGCAGATTAGTTAAAGAAAAATGTGATTTTGTTGCGTCTATTCCTATGCATGGAAATATTGATTCTCTTAATGCATCTGTGGCAACGGGAGTTCTTGCTTTTGAGATTGTCAGACAGAGGATGAATTGATAGCATTCAGGAATTGAATAATTATAGGATATGATGCTTAATTGTATATTTGTATATATTATTAATAAATTGTTTGTGATATAAATGGAACTTTTAATAATTAAAATGCACATTTTATTGTTGAAAAAAAATATTAAATATGATATCATGAACTCTGTTAAAAAGCTGATGTGGCTCAGTGGTAGAGCACTTCCTTGGTAAGGAAGAGGTCACGGGTTCAATCCCCGTCATCAGCTTTTTTTTACTGCCTTTTTTTGCGGCAGTTTTTTTTATCGTGTTTTAGCGAATTGATGTGCTCTAATTCGTGATAATAATAGGAAAAATGAACCTTAAAAAGGAATATACGCCTATTGTTATGAATGATTTTTTATGATATTATCTAATAAGATGCATTTTAGTGCAAAAAAGAAAGAAGGGGGTATATTTATGTATAAATATATCAAGAAAACTTTAAGTGTGATGTTAGTGGCAACGGTTACATTTACATCAGTTTCTGTTTCAGATTTAAACAGAACAAAAAGTGTATACGCAGTTTCTAATGTCGGTGATTGGGAAAACAAAGATGATGTCACTGTGAATAATACAATGATCAGAGACGCCAATTTGTTGAACGCTTTAAAGGATATAATAAATAACGGACAATCCTTTAAAGGAAAAGATTTAAAGAACTATACAGGTGATATTGATCTTTCCGGCAGATCAGACATTCATGATCTGACAGGATTAGGTTATGCAGTTAATGCTAAGTCTTTAAATTTGACAGGCACTTCAGTTGAAAAAATTGAAGACTATGAATTTATGGAATGTAATTTCAAGACTGTGGTATTGCCTGAGGGGTTAAAAGAAATTGGGGAACATGCTTTCTCACAGTGTAAAAAGCTGGAGTCGATTAATTTGCCTGAAAGTTTAACAAAGATAGATACAGGTGCATTTAATAAGTGTGAAAGCCTTAAAACAATACAGTTTCCTGAAAATCTTGAACTCTTAGGAAATGAGTCTTTCTCAAACTGTACATCCATAAAAACAATTGTGATTCCTGATAATATTAAATCAGCTTCTGAGACCTCAGCAGACGAGATTAAAGTCGGTGTAGGTGTCAATGTTTTTTCAGGTTGTTCATCTCTTGAAAGTATTACTTTTGGTAGAAACATGACAGTAATTCCTGCATCATTTTTACAGGATACAGTTTCTCTTCTCAGCGTAAACATTCCTAGTTGGATTGTTGGTATTGATGAGGGAGCATTTTATGGAAGTGGTATTTACAGTATTGATCTTTCTAAGAATCTTAGTATAGAGAGTATTAAGGCAACATCATTTGCTAACTGTTACAATTTGCAAACTGTTAAATTCCCTGCAAATTTAAAGAGTATAGATGAAAGTGCATTTGAGAATTGTCTTAGTTTTGAAAAAGGTGATCAGCTTAAGAATCTGACATTGTTAGAGAGCATTAAAGCAAACGCTTTTAGAAATTCAGGATTGAAACAGATTATTATTCCTGAGAATGTTGTTAATATAGGTTCCGGAGCTTTTCAGAGTTGTTCTCAATTGAAGAGACTTGAGTTTGCTGATTTTCCTACTGAAAGCACAAAAGTAATTCATAAAATGATAGGTAATGAATCATTTAGGGATTGTGATGCACTTGAAAATATCGTATTTCCATTGGAAAGTGAAGACAGACCAAACTGTTCATTTGAGATTGGATACAGAACATTCAGCGGATGTATGTCTTTGTCAAGAAATATTATATTTCCTAGAAATCTTTTGAAAATTGGCAATGAAGCTTTTGCAGATTGTGGAAAGTCGTACACAGATTGGGAAAAAGATAAAGCGGGATACACTATGAAACGTTACTATATGACAAATATTAATAATATTTACGATTATAGTGCATCAGGAACAACATTTAGTGTAATATTCACTACGCAGGATAAAAAGTATTATCAGCCTACAGAGGCTTATATAGATACGACTGATTTGTATGCATCAAAACCAAAGGGAGTTGATTCCTTTGAAGTATATATTAGAACACCTCATGAAAAGGTTGCAGAGTCAGCATTAAGTGATTATCCAAATGAATATAAAATGCATTATCAGGAGTTTGTTGGTATTAAATATTTAGATTTTTCTAACTGTGAAAATACACAGTTTGGAGAAGGAATATTTAAAGGGTGCGTTAATTTGGAAAGCGTAAGTCTTCCTGATACTTTAGTTGAAATACCTAAGGAAATGTTCAGAGATACTTCTGTTGATTTAAAAATGGCAAATAACTCTACAGTAAGATCTTTAGCTAAAAATGATTCTGAAGAGGCATGGTATCATGGATTGAGTTATGTGGAGTTATCTCCTTATACTAAAGTAATTGGAGAGAGTGCTTTTAGAGATGCTCATAATTTGAATTTTATTCATCCATTGACAAAGCAAAATACATTCCCTAAAAATGTAGAAATATTTAAAGATTATGCATTTTATGGTTGTGAAGCATTATCTGAGATAACACTCGGAAGCAGTACTAAAGCAATTGGTAATTCGGCTTTTTGTAAGACATCACGTACTGCTGACAGTTTTATGGTATCTAAAATAGGATTAAAGAAAGTAGACGCTAAAAATGCCAGCAACTTGGGATATATTGGTGATAATGCTTTTGAAGGATGTGCTCTTGATACCTTCAATCTGAACGAGAATGCACCTTTATATAATGTAAGAACATCTACTTTCGCAAATTGTCAGTACCTTGAATCAACAAAACTGAGTAAAAATGTTAAAAAGATAAATTCGAATGCTTTTTCAAAGACTACAAGAATGAAAACTTTGATTGTTCCGGATTCTTGTACTATTGACGTTAACGCGTTTGATGGATATTTTACATCAAAATATTATGATTCAACAGCATCTATATATTTACCTGAATCAGTTACATCGACTAAATATATCTATGGAGCAAGAGTTCCGGTCATTTCAGTTAGTTATGTAGATGCAAATCAGACAGTTAGATTGAATGGAGAGATGAATCTTCCATACATTTCAGCTAATTATGTAAAGAACAATAAGACATGTATTAAAACGCTTAAAATTGGTAATAGAGAGTATACTTACAATATCGAAAAAAATGAGTTAGAGGGTAATTCTGATAACGCTAAAATTGAACCTAGTGTATTTAATAGTACTTTTAAGTTTACAGGTTTTAATACTTTAAAGAATGCTAATGAGAATATTGAGTGTAGTGCCTGGGCAGCAAAACTCATTGGTAAGGAAGTTGGAAAAGAAAAAGTTACTGTAACCGGTGAATTACATTTTAGATTTATCGGAGGAGAGCAAATAAGAACAACTAGTGCTGAGTATAATGTAAATATTACAGCTAACCCATGTAAAGATATTATCTTTAAAAACTGTTCAGACAAGAGTGAATATAATATCGCAATCAATTCAAATTCAACATTAAAAGTTGAACCTGATTTTATTCCTACATATGATGATGGTGAAATAACAGATTTACCTGTATGGAATATAGAGACAAATAGTGATTTGATTGAAATGAATGTGGCTGATGGGGCTAAATCAGCTTCAATCACTAAAAAATCAGGCGCATATTACGGAACTGCTAAAGTATCTGTTACTGCAGGATCTGTCACAAAAGAATTTTATGTGAATGTTTGTGCTCCTTCAAGCGGTATATCTCTCAGTGAAACTTCAAAGGGTGTTCTTGTTGGAAACTCAGATTCTATAACTGCTAATATTACATATAGTAAGGATTATGCTGATGCTGCAAACAGTTATCCTGATTCGATTATTGTTTCATCAACAGATAATGCAGTAGTTGAAGTTACAAATTATGAAATGCAGCCTGATGGAACTTATAAGATTTATTTTGTGGGAAAAGCTGCAGGAACAGCCAAAATCAGAGTGTCAACTTTGGGAACAAATAAAGTTAAGGAATGTACAGTGAATGTGGCTATGGATGGCGTATCTACTGTATTGAAGAATTCTTTTGGCGAAGTAGTATCTGATGGATCAAGAACATCAATTCAGGGAAATAAGAAGATTGCATTCTCTTATGAATTTACAAATGGATATCAGGATAAGGCTTTGAGTTATGTTACTGATTCTAATGGAGTTGTATCTGTAACTGTTGATTCAAACAATAAGAAAGTTACTATTGCTCCATTGAAACAGGGAAGCGGAAAAGTTGTACTATATCCATCAGCAGGAACACCTGAGAATAATGGTATGACACTGTATGTTGATGTTAATGCCAATGTAAAGCGTATTGGGTTAAAGGGTGCGTCTGTGCCGTTAGAAGCAACTGTAAGTGTGTTCAATTATATGGAAAATGACTTATATAAAGGTTCTTCAGACCCAAATATTGATTCAAATAAGATTAAAGAGGCTAATGCATTTAATTACAGAAAATTAACTAACAATAGAATTGAATTTAAGTCAAGTGAGCCTGATGTTGCATCGGTAGATGAATATGGTAATGTTAAGGGATTGAAAATTAAAGATGATAATAAGTCAGTCACAATAACATGTACTGCATATGACGGAGATGTAGTAGTAAAATCTGCAACTTGTACAGTAACAGTAATTAAACCTGATTTGACTGATATTTCATATAATGGAGAAACTCAGATAGCAGTGGGTGATACTAGTCAGATAAGTATTATTTACTCGCCGGAGAATTGTATTATTGAAAAAGAGAGTGTTTCCGGATTTGATAAGAATATAGTTAATGCTACAATTGATGTTTCAAACGGAAGTGTAACAGTATCAGTTAAAGGTTTAAAAGTTGGTTCTACTACAGTTAACGCTTCAATAAAAGGTGGTTCAAAAACCATGAAAGTATCTATTCCTATCAAAGTAGTTGAGAGGGAAGATGTATATGGCGGCAAAGTATCAGGAAAATCACTTGGAAAAGTTAAATTAAAGAAGATAAAAGCCGGAAAGAAAAAAGCAACTGTTAAATGGAATAAAGTAAAAGGTGCATCAGGATATATTATTCAGATGTCACTTAAGAAGAAAAAGGGTTACAAAAAAGTTGCATTAATAAAATCCGGAAAGAAAGTAAGTTATGTTAAGAAAAAACTTAAGAGAAAAAAGACTTATTATTTCAAAGTTAGAGCATATGGTACTAATACAAGTGGAAATAAGATATACAGCAAATGGAGTAGCCCTAAGAAAGTAAAAGTAAAATAATGTAAATTGTTATTTTGCTTGATAATCGGGCGGTGTTATTACCGCCCGATTGTTGTAAATAATATAAGAAAGGAAAAAAAGATGAAAGTATTTAAAAAAGTAATTTCGCTAATGTTAGTGGCAACACTGTCGGTTTCACCTGTTAGCAGTAGTTTTATTAAGAATAATAACACTGTTAAAGCAAATGGTAATCTATTGGCTTATTCAGATGATAAGATTGTAGATGGCGAAATAATCAAAGATTCTGAATTATTATTTGCTCTGAAAAAAATCATTAAAGGAGGAAATAATTTTACATTTGGTGAATTGAAGTCGTATTCCGGAAATATTAATTTATCTTCATATCCAAATATAAATGATGTTTCAGGTTTGGGTTATGCAATAAATGCAAAGTCTATAAATATTTCTAACACAAAAGTTCGTTACATTGTTGCAGGAGAATTTAAAAAGTGTAAGTTTAGTACTTTTGTTCTTCCGGATACAGTAGAAGAAATAGAAGATTCTGCTTTTGAGCAGTGTAGTAATCTGAAAACTATTAATTTACCTGAAGGTCTTTTGAAAATTAAACAGACTGCATTTGCGTTGTGTTCATCTTTGGATGGAATAACATTACCTAATTCTTTAGTGAAAATAGGTAATAGTGCGTTTCAATCGTGTGAATCTTTAACGTCGATTGTAATACCGGATAATTTGGATGCCTTGAGTGAAAATGCTGATGAGGATAAGGATAACGGTATTGGTTCGGATGTTTTTAAAGGTTGTTCTTCACTTTCCTCTGTAACACTTGGAAGGGCAATGAGAACAATTCCGGCAGGATGTTTTGCAAACACAACGATGCTTAAGAGTATAGTAATTCCTAAAGGTATTACAGATATCAGAGAAACTGCTTTTTCAGATAGTGGACTTTTGTCAATTGATTTGTCTAAAAATCAAAATATTACAGTTATAAAAAAAGCAGTTTTTGATGGTTGCAATTATTTGTCAGATATCAAACTACCATCAGGTATAACATCTTTGGGAACGGCTGCTTTCAGATCAGGTGCATATTTGAATACTGATTTTTTGAAAAATTTAAATAAACTTGAAACAATTGGTGATAGCTGTTTTGAAACAAGTAAAGTTGAGAAGGCTTATATTCCACCTAATGTGACATACGTAGGTGACAGTTGCTTTAATTCATGCCTATATTTGAAAGAATTAGAAATTGCTGATTTCAATGAAGGGCTTGATACTAAAAAAGAAAAAAGAATTGGTAAATCTTGTTTCTCTACAACAGCATTAGAAAAAGTTGATTTCCCTATGGATAATGAGGATAACATCAATATTTCTTTTATGATTGATCAGTATGCATTTGAAAAATGCAACCGATTGGGAAGCTTGGTATTTCCAAAAAATTTAAAGCTGTTGGGAGATTGTGCTTTCCAGTCTTGTAGTAAAGTTGATAAGTATAAAACTAACCTTTATAACTCTAGAATTGATTCTTGGGATGTTTTAAAGGATGAAAAATTTCCGGGTTCAAAGGCGTATTATATTTACTCTCTTTCTAATGAGGATTATTACTTTGGAAAATTAGTATATGCTGATCCGTCATCATTCAATACTACCGGTGATATTTCAGTTTATTCATATAGCGAACTGCCAAACAGTAGTATAACTGAAAAAGAGTTTTCAGGACTGGTAGGTATTGATTTTGTTGATCTTAGCAGATGTACAGAATTAAGCATGGGCAAAAGCGTTTTTGAAAATTGCTTTAATTTGGAAAAAGCATACTTGCCTGATTGCCTGGAAGAAATACCTGAAAAGACATTTAAGAACTGTGTATCAAGCAAACTTGGCGTAGGAGGTACGACTCTTGCCATTAATCCTGACACTGACCCAAATATCCAGCCTTATGGGGGACTTGAAGAAGTAAGATTTGGATCTAATGTAACAAAAATTGGAAAAGAAGCCTTTTATTGTTGTAGAAATCTGAAATTGGACGATATTCCACAAACATTGGAATATATTTGTGATAATGCGTTTAGGGCGTGTTGCTCATTAAAGAAGATTACTCTTCCTCAATCCCTTAAATATATTGGTGAAAGTGCTTTTGATAGTTGTACTATTAGTACGGATACAAAATATTTGTTGCCAAAATCAGGCTTGGAAGTGATAGATGCTGAAAATGCAAGTTCTTTGCAATATATAGGTAAAAGAGCTTTTAAGAATAGTAATATTCAGAGATTTGAGTTGAATAGCAATGCGCCACTTACGATTTTGTTTGATGAAACATTTTTGGGGTGCGAGTATTTAAGAATTGCAACATTCTCCGAGAATTTACAGTATATTGGTGAAGACGTATTTGGTAATAACTTTAGAATGTCAACTTTAAAGATTCGTGATTG
>JAILGH010000100.1 GCA_024697025.1 Pseudobutyrivibrio sp. | reverse complement strand
TAGCAATCAGTGTTGATCTACCGTCTTCGCCAGTTAATCTTTCAAACGCTCTCTGCTGATGCACATATGGACTAAAAGGCTGATGAATAGATTCAAAGTAATTATTATCTCCTTCGTATACACGGAAAGGAAGGCGCACTGCAACATACGGTTCATGAAAAACCGCATCCTTTGTATTCAACATATTCCTAATAGACCCCTTAAATATCGGGTTTGTTATAGGAAATGACGTATCAATATAATCAACCAGCCCCTCCTGGTATTGTCTTGCAAGAATTGATGGTAACATCTTGCTTTCCTCCCTTTAATCACACAATCTTATTCTCTCTTCCAATGAATGCCAAACCTCTTTATAATCGTTAACTCGATTACATTTTTTAAATGGACGTGTATATTTAACATTTATTGTAGTAGGACCGCCAGGAATTGAATCCGTTGTATATTCATGATTACAATCTTCAACAGCTTCTTTTACTACATCCCATTCAGATCGAGAAAGTCCTATATTTGTAAGGCTCCTATTATTAGTAAATACAATATTTCCATTCGAATCATACCAAGTATCATCCTCATATGATTTCAATACAGGGAATTGTATTTCATATATATTAATTAATTGTTCTAATGTCATGCCTAGACACATTGCAGTTAAAACATCTATTTCTATTAAAGCTTGCCTTCTCTCATATTCTGTCTTAAGGAACAGGTCAGAATTCCATTTTGTATTATCTTTAAAATACTTATCACTTAACCTAGTATCTTCCTTTAACCATCCTATTTTAGTCATTTCTCTTCTAAAACATTTTTCCCATAAATCAGAATAATATACAGAACAGCAATTTAACAACAACGCTCTATAACTAATTGCATCATAAAGCAAACCTCCTTTAATCACTGGAAGCTGAACTGCAGTACTATATAGAAAATCTGCTATTCCAAGAGTTTTAATCATAAAATCATAAGGTAAAGAAGAAAATAATCCTGCAATAATTGGAATATCCTCTATTCTCTTTGACGCAATACCACTAATAGTGATAATATGTGCTACGCCTGGCGGTATAATAGCTGTATTAAGAGTTCTTGCACTACCTAAGTTTAATCGTTTTCTTGAAACCACTCTATAATAATTACAATATGGTTCCCCCCAATTAGTAACCGGTAGTTTGGCCTCATATTCGTTTAATTCTCCAGGCTTATACTTACATCTTTGAATAAAGTCCTCGTCAATATATCTAAGATCAATAGCTTCAAAAGCTCCTCTAGTATCGCATTGTCTATTTGCAGATTGAAAGAAAGGATTTCCAACACTTATATTAGGTCCTTGAATAATGCAACTTTTTAATTCTGCTGGAAATTGTTCTTCTTGTACTATTATTCCAGCCTCAAGACTATCGGTTTCGCCTAAACAAGTAGTACCAAACAATCTATCTGATATATCACTAATTGTATTTGGCATATTTGAAAAACAAATCAGGGTATCAATTATTTGCTTCGTATGCACCTGTGGCAAAATAGCATATTCATAATGTTTATTATCCCCAAAAAGCTTGCAGAACAAACGTAAAACATCATTATTAACTCTTATAATTCTGTCTGGATGTCCCTTTAGATTCCAGTTGTCATTTTCATCTTTTATTCCACCAGGTGAGGTTGAAAATATTTCCTTAGAATAACACTCGTCAATAGTTGCTGGTGAAAACAAATTTGCAATACTATCAAACGAATCATAACTTCTATTACAATACACAAGTAATGAATAAAGCGCCTTATGACCGACTTCTGCAAAAAGATTTAACTCATTCTGGAACTGGAAATGATAGCGTAAACGTTTATAGAGTTCTTTCCTTAATAATCCTCCCTTAGGATCTTGAAATACTGCATCAGGATGAACAAATGCAATCACACCTGATTCTTCATGCGCTATAGCAAACGATAAAGGCAAAAAACACTTGTAAAGATTGATTCCACCTGTTATACAGCTATAGTTTTGTGTACTTCCCAAGTAATTCTGTTCACCCGAAACTTCAGTATATTCGTCATAGTAAATCTTTTTAAAGGAATCTAATAATAGCAATTCATCCCTATATTTCTTTGTCTGCGTTGCATTTAACTTTTTTACGATTGTTAAAGGATTTCCCTCAGAGAGAACCCCTTGTTCATCCCAAACAATTTTAATCCAAGGCGGATTTCCAATAACTAAATCAAAGCCACCATTTTCTTCAAATACATCGGCAAACTCTAACTCCCAATGCTGAAATTTTTGTTTCTTTGCAATTTCATTTACAATAGCAAGCCTTTCATGTTGTTTTCTTAATTCATCTAGGTTTACTTGACCTTTTGTCGCATATAATGATTGAAACTCTTGGGCAATTTCAGTTCCTTCAGTTACCAAAGAAACATATCCATTATCATCTAAAACAAAATTTCCAGTACTATCAAACATATTCATCTGGTTGCTTGTACTAGTAGAAACTGCACCAATCGTGCCATCTAAAAGTAATGACATTTCAAAAAAGAATGTCTGTCTATCTGGAAGTAAATCAGCTTTATCTATAGGCCAAAACCATAATGCACACCAATAATCCATAGCAGCTTTCAATCTCGCATATGGACCTGCGTTTTTCATATGTTCAGATTTAAAAATTTTAGTAAAGATTTCATCTTTTTCCTTAATAGTTGTATGAGAGCCTGTTCTGTTTTCTTCATGCCCATATACACTTAATGGTTCATATGTTGCATCTTCAACTTTCTTTTTTAAAGAAACAACATCTTTCCACAAATCATCAATTGAATCAGATAAATTAAGAAGTGTATCTATATCAGATTCAGTATACTTTGCTGTAAAATTTTTTCTCCACTCATTAATAATCTTTATGTTATCTGATTCAAGCTTCTTGATAACCGTATCACCATATTTTGCCATTCCCGGATCGCCAAGAAGAAAATGATATATTTCTTTTGTTCTTTTTTGTTGCCTATCTTTTACACGATTTTCACCTGGCATAATTCTTCTAGGTGCCTTATCATACCATTTACCTGCTTCCAAAGCAGACTGAGAGTATACTTGTCTTCTGGCACCAATAAGTGAATTTCCATTAACTAGCTGCGTACCAAACCACGGTACATAAGCACCTTTATAAATTGTATTTAGCCATAGCGAAACCTCCGCTAACTCAACAGCTACCGGATTTAAATCACAACCATATACATTTCTATCAGCGATAAACATTTTTACTTTCTGTAATTCTTCAAAACGTTTATCATAACTAATTGTCTCTCCGAGTTCTTCCTGCTTCTTTGTAAGATATGCTTCCGCGAGCTGGTTAATTGCTTCATTCAAGAATGCAGCACTACCCATAGCTGGCTCGCAAACAGTCAAATGAAGAATTTCATCAGCAGTTTTATCCTTCAAAAGTTCCTTAAGAGCATACTTAACAAGACACTTAGTAAGTACCTCCGGTGTATAATATGATGCAGATTTTTCACGTTCTCTTCCGGCGAGTCGATAAATAAAAGTACCCTTCTCATACATTCGAAGTTGTCCCTTCTTCTCACCTGACTCATAACGGACACGTTCTGTCTTTTCATCGTAATTAACTAATTCGTTTTCTTTTACAAAATAGCCTACATCCAGTTCATTGAATTTATCTCCAGCACGCTTTACTTCATATAGGTCCTCTTCTGCAATAAATCCCCTATAACTAAGAAGTGCCTCATACACAGCACGCATCTGGTTGATTCCAAGCGCCGAATAAGATATTCTTCCTTTTCTTTCTTTCGCATTGCTTGGTCTAGAGATACTCATAAGATCAACAATCTGAAGCATTGCACTATTTCTAAGTCTAGCTTTCGTAATAAGCTTTGTATACTCAGGATCAAAGATATGTGCCTTTAAAGCTTCAATTGTAAAGGCATCATGCATTGATGACTTCTCTATCTCTATAGCCTTCTTATATGCTTCAAGGTCTTCCGGATAACCGAAATATGTCATATGGAAAAGTTTCTTGAGAGTATCATCGATATAATAGCCCTCAGCCAAAGCCTCACTGTCTTCCTTGACCTGATCACACACATCACGCAATCCCTCAAGTGAATAACCCTGTACATATGTCTGAGACTTCATTGGTGCGTAACCAAGCTCTGGTCTAGCCTCAATAAAAAGCATGAAAAGGAATCGATACATATAACGCAAGCATTCCAAAGTAAGTTCCGAAGCATCAACAGGATTCTCTTGCAGATTTATTCCTTGTCTTGTTCTCATGTCATAAATGACTTCGTTGCCAAGGATCTCAATACTCTCTCTCAGCGCATACTTGAGAGCATCAGAAACACCCGCACTATGTTTATGTGAGTTTTCATCAAGACTATCCAATACGATCGTCCCGTCCGTCGGGCAAAGGCATCGGCAAAGAGCTTTCCGCCGATATTATTATGCCT
>JAILGH010000081.1 GCA_024697025.1 Pseudobutyrivibrio sp. | reverse complement strand
TTTATTCAAAACAAGCTCTTACAACTTCGATAATCTTGTCCTGCTGCTCTGGTGCCATCTTGTTGTCGCTTGGAAGACAAAGACCACGAGCAAAAATATCTGACCCCATATCAAGTGGCTTGCCATCAGCACCAAGGGCACCGCCTGCAATGTAAGCATTTGTAACAGCTCGTCCATTTCCCTCGCGGGTAATAAATGGGTTGAGTCGATAAATTGGCTGCATGTGCATAGGCTTCCAAACTGGACGACCTTCTGCATTGATGCTTGCGATAGCCTCCAAAATCTCAGTTGGACAGCTCTTGCCATGCTCTGGAGTATAGAGCACATCCTGCTCGCCACGCACCTGTGGGCACATAGCATCTTTATCTATAATCATGCAAGACAGCCAATAGTTTGGCTCAGAATTAGTAGCATCAAAAGGATTCATCTGCACTGGAAGACCCTTGAAGCCATCGCGATATCTTTCGTAAATTGCCTTTTTCTGTGCGATGTGCTCCTCAAGATGTGGGAACTGGCCGCGAACAACACCGGCAATAACATTGCTCATGCGATAGTTGTAGCCAAGCTCCTCATGCTGATACCAAGCTGCAGCCTCTCTAGCTTGAGTAGACCACTTGCGAACCTTTTCAGCAGCCTCTTTGCTATTAGTAAGAAAACAACCACCAGCAGAACCGGTAATAATCTTGTTGCCATTAAATGAGATGGTGTTGAACATACCAAAGGAACCGGTCTGAACCCCCTTGTAGCTTGCACCCAAAGACTCGGCCGCATCCTCCACAAGGATTGCTCCGTGCTTGTTGATGATGGCATTAATCTCGTCCACCTTGGCTGGTGTGCCGTAAAGATGCGCGCACACAACAACCTTTACCTCTGGATAAATCTCAAAGGCCTTTTCCAAAGCTACTGGATCCATGTTCCATGTGTCAGCTTCTGTATCGATAAAAACAGGGATGCCTCCCTCGTACACTACCGGGTTGACCGTTGCATCAAAGGTCATGTCAGTACAAAAAACCTTGTGGCCTTCCAAAGCACCATGTCCTACCTGTGGCATACCATAAGCCTGAATACCTGCCAACTTACAAGAAAGATGAAGTGATGCAGTACCTGCTGATAAGGCAACAGCATATTTTACTCCGACCTTTTCTGCCGATATTCTCTCTACCTCGTTTAGGTTGGCACCTACAGTGGACATCCAGTTGGTGTCGTAGGCCTCCTGAATATATTTAATCTCCTCGCCATGCATAGTAGGCGAAGCAAGCCATATTTTATCTTGAAATTTATCAAATGATTTTGTAAGCATAGTTGAACTCCTAATTCCCCTTTTTTAATTTTCAAACTTAATTATACTACATCCTAGCCATAACTATTACCTTTTTTCTATAGATATTTCATCGACTACAATGCCGCCTTCTTTACCGCTGGAAATCACAATGCAAAAATCCTCCACAGTATCTGAAAGTGACAGCGACCAGATTTGTGCTGATTCAGTGATACTATGGTTCTTTGCTGTGATTGCTTCCTGATTTTGTTCTGATGTAAATTCGCAGAAAAGAGTCTCTACGCCATGGCCTTTGATTGTAACTATGTAGTTGCCTTTTTCTACTATAGAATAAGGTCCCTTTATAACACCACAAGGGAAGAAGATGAATGTATCGTTATCATCAGCATATACGCAACCATTATTGTTGCTATCCCTTACTGAAATCTTGCCATCAGCTATTCCGTCAGAAATCTTTATCGCCAAATCAAAATCGTATACGTAAACCACCAGATTAACGGGTTGATATGTGTAAGAATAGCAGTCAAAATAATATACCCCTGGAATCACAAAGCGCTCTATTGGCGGAGCCATATAACTTGATAAGTAATCTTGGGCAGCCTCACTTTCGCTCTCAGTTAACACCAGGCATGACTTCCCATCCTCAATATCGTACACGTGGCCATCGTTATTCCAGAGCCACCCGTCCATGCGGATTCCGTGGACATCAACTTCGCCAAAACGAATCTTGCCGTCGGCGTAAGTTTCATACATGTAGGATGTCCAGTAAGAGCCATAGCCCTTTTTAATGCCGCGATTTTCAAGCTCAGCAACAACTCGCTTGTGGGAATCGATGATGCCCTTGTAGCCCGGCACTGCCGAAAGCAAAAACGCTGATTCAACGAAAATTGCCATAGCGAATAAAGCAACTATAACCTTTGCAATAGCGCCCTTATTTTCTATAAAACGAGCCCAAATATAGTTGCAAGATACGATTATGCATACATAAATTGTACTTAAAACATAGCGCTCCATGCATTTTCCGAATAAAACAACCACCGACATGAGGGCTGCGTTGTGGGCAAATCCAAAGAGGCTAAAGAACTGCACTGCCTCATCTTCCTTTTTGATTCTGATTAACTGAAGTATCGGAATTACGAAGCATATCAATGTGCAAGTAACTATAGAAACAACATTCCTTGCGTTGGTAAGGCCAATGGTTTTGGCGCCGGCCGTATAACCAAAACAATTGTACAAAGTAATAATAGCGCTCTTAAAAATAGGAACAAGCATATCCGTTCCAACAAATCTAAGAGAATCGGTGCGGCCCGCATTCATCATGTGCCAGCTGCAAAGCCACTTATATGTACCAAATCCTAAACCTGTTGGAATAAGAATGGTAAAAAACATAATTAAAAATCTGCGAACTGCCAGCTCTTTTTCAATTTTCTTTTTAAAAAAGCAAGCAATGAAAACTATAGCAAAACTTGCAAACATCATAGGTAAAACCTGTTCCGCAAAATAACGCATTCCACCTAAAGTCATGAGAAATACAATGATTCCATAGAAAAACATTTCTTTCACTGGCCAGCTGTTTTCAAGCTTGGTGTAGATTGTATACATGAGGGTTGTGCAAAGGACAATACCAAGCATTTCGCTCATGTATGTGCCCTCGGTAAGAATCATGTTTCGAGACTCTGCACCACCTAAAAATATGAAAAAAATTGGGATGGCTGCCATCCAAAAATTGCTCTTAAACAATCGTCTGCTGCAATAAATAATTCCTGCCGCTGTTATTAAAATAAATATGAATGTGGCAAGCATTCTTGCAAAAATCTGATTTGAGAAAAATGGCGTGATTAACGCCGCCAAAGAAGTAACTCTAAAAACGTAAATTTCGGAGTTTACAAAAATCCAAGATTCTGGAAACAGGCTGTGATTATCGTGCATAGACCAACCATATCTGTTGGCGATTGCTGTATCAGAATGCACATATGCCTGCCCGTAAGTAAAGACAAAAATGGCAGTTGCAACTAATGATACAACTGTCAAAAACGAGAAAAACAAGTTGAGCTTGTTGTTTTTAAAATAATCCTTCATTTTTAAATACCCTTAAAACGATTCTGCCAACTCTCTCCCCTTGAGAATTCTCCCTTAATTGATATTTTAGATTTTTGCTATTATGAATAAACAAAAATCTAAAAAACTTAGTCGCGGGAATTATAGCAAGGCACTAAAAAATTGTCAATATAATTGACAGTTTCAGGCTTTTGTATTGCCGAAATACTATTTTTCACTTTTCTTTATGGGATGCCTTATTACAGTTCTTCGGATCGGATCCGGAATTCTCCTGCCATCACTGAGATATACCTCGTGATGGAAGCGCTCCCTTGAAAAATCAAGCACGTATCCCTGCTTCTTAGCAAACTTATGCATGGGTTTTATAGTTTCGGGTATCTCATATAAACCTCCAACATGAATACATTGGACGCACAAGCCCTCATCAACTTGCACATATTCAATTTTAGAAAAATTTCTGCTTCGGATTGTTTTAGCCTTTGCTATAGCCCAGTCGAAATCCTCTATAAAAAAGAATTCTGGAAGACGAACCGCTAACATCCAGTTTAAGTCTTCCTTATGAGTGTAGTCTATCTCCATACCATCGTCTTGCCACCAAAAACTCTCTAGCAGTTGCACTCCATTATGAAAATATCCGTCGATTTTGGGGTCCCCTACCCTGTAAACCTTCAACGTGTACACCAATGCAAACAGTATCTCTATGGCCTCTTTGTAATCTCCCTTTGGCGCCTCAAGGTCACCCTTGCCGCGGATGGCGATGTAATGCATTAACGGAACCTCAACTATCCCCGGCTCTTCTAGCGGCATGTAGAATTCCTGGTGTATTCCGTCGTAGTTGAAGATCATA
>JAILGH010000067.1 GCA_024697025.1 Pseudobutyrivibrio sp. | reverse complement strand
AACAACAAGGACATGGACGGGATAGTCAACCAGCTAAGATACACAAAGGGAGTTGACTGCGCCGTGTTCATGTATGAGACGGAACCTTTAAAATACAAGGTAAGCCTGCGCTCAAACGGAGTGATAGACTGTTCCGTGATCGCCGCATACTTTGGCGGAGGCGGACATGTCAGAGCTGCAGGATGCGTTTTGGAGGGGACCTTCCACGATGCCGTGAACAATCTGTCAAAGCAGATCGAAAAGCAGTATAAGGAAAATGATTAACGGAATAATAAATGTTTACAAGGAGGAGGGTTACACCTCCTTCGATGTCGTTGCGAAACTAAGAGGCATCACAAAGATTAGAAAGATCGGACATACCGGGACTCTCGATCCCGATGCGACAGGGGTGCTGCCGGTATGCATAGGTAGCGCAACAAAGTTATGCGACATGCTCACCGATAAGACAAAGGAATATGTCGCCGATATGAAGCTTGGCATAACGACCGATACCCAGGATATGAGCGGACAGGTCATAGATGAAAAAGAAGTTAACATAACTACAGATGAATTCAGGGATGCAATCCTTTCTTTCATAGGCCCGTCAAAGCAGATACCTCCGATGTATTCCGCTTTAAAGGTAGGCGGCAAAAAGCTCTGTGACATGGCAAGGGCAGGCGTTACGGTAGAAAGAAAGCCAAGAGACATAAATATCAGTGATATAAAGATACTTGATATAGATGATACATCGGCAAAGATAAGAGTTAACTGCTCGAAGGGTACATATATCAGGACTCTTTGCAACGATATAGGACAAAAGCTTGGCTGCGGAGCCGTTATGACAGGTCTTGTAAGGACAAGATCGGGAAGCTTTGCTATCGATAAGGCATATAAGCTTGATCAGATAGAAGAACTTGCAAAAAAAGGAGAGCTTGATTCTATAGTCACAAATGTCGATGAAGTATTTTCTGATCACAAAGCAGTGACAGTGAGCGGCGAAAATGAAAAGCGTGTCCTAAACGGAAATCAGATAAGACTTGATATGAAAGAGAGATCTGTAAGAGTCTATCTTGAAAACGGATCCTTTGCGGCCGTTTATTCATTTGATAAGAACAAAGACTGCTTCGTGCCGTTTAAGATGTTTCTGTAAGACTTGACGATACAGGCAAAATAAGTCACAATTAATGTGTATGCATAAATTTACATAAGAGGATAAGATGAATTCTACTATTTTACTGGAACTGGCCGGAGGACTGGGCCTTTTCCTTTTCGGCATGTCCTTAATGAGCGAGAGTATTGAAAAGGCCGCAGGTGCCAAGCTAAGAAGCATTCTCGCCATGTTTACCAAAAACAAGCTCATGGGTACGATAGTCGGTGTCGTATTTACCGGTATCATACAGTCATCGAGCGCCTGTACCGTAATGGTAGTCAGCTTTGTTAACGCAGGGCTGATGGAACTTTCTCAGGCGGCCGGTGTCATATTCGGTGCCAATATCGGTACTACCATCACTTCTCAGCTTGTTTCATTCAATCTTTCCAAGGTAGCTCCGCTCTTTGTTCTTGCCGGAGTCCTTGCCGTAATGTTTATCAAAAATGAGACGATAAAAAAGATAGGGGACATCGTGCTCGGATTCGGCATACTGTTCATGGGTCTTTCACTTATGAGCGGTTCGATGGCCGGACTCAAGGAATCCCAGAATGTCGTTGATGCACTTGCCGGAATGAACAATCCGCTGCTGGCGGTGCTTCTCGGAACTGCAGTAACAAGTGTTATCCAAAGCTCGTCCGTAACTGTAAGTATCATCCTTTTAATGGCAAATCAGGGACTGCTCGATCTGAAGATCTGTCTCTTTGTAATACTCGGATGCAACATAGGCGCATGTTCTTCTGCGATGATAGCCTCTCTTTCAGGTAAGAAGAATGCAAAGAGAGCAGCTCTTATCCACCTTCTTTTCAATGTGATAGGAACGGTGATCTTCTTTGTGGCATTCTTGTTAATCGGAGACTGGTTCGTAAATGCTGTCGGAAGCATTTCGGGCGACAACGGAAGATTTGTCGCAAACTCCCATACGATAATAAAGATCGTACAAGTGCTTATGCTCTCTCCATTCTCTAACCTTATAGTAAAGATGACCTATGCGCTCGTACCGGGCGAGGATGTAAAGGTAGGCTACAGAGAGAGCTACACGCTTAAATATATCGGAAACAAAGTCGTATTCAATCCGGCCACGGCTGTCGTTGAAGTCGTAAACGAGCTTGAGCGTATGGCAGATCTTGCCGGAGAGAATCTCAACAGGGCGATGAACGCTCTGATCACTCTCGATCAGGAGGATATCGATGAGGTATACGAGGTCGAGAAGAACATTAACTTCCTAAACAAGGCAATAACAGGCTACATGGTAAAGATAAACCAGACCACCCTTCCCATAGAAGACTTAAAGAGCATCGGTGCTCTGTTCCATGTCGCCAATGATATAGAAAGAGTCGGTGACCACGCAGAGAACATAGCAGATGCCGCTGTTCAGAGAAAGGAACAGAACATCGAGTTCTCAAGAGAGGCCATGGGCGAGATGGGCAGAATGCTTGATATGGTCAATGACTGCTATCGCTATTCCGTTGAGATGTTTGCTCACGGAAAGGATGAGCATATGCAGGATATAATCGACCTTGAAGACAGAATAGATGACATGGAAAGAGAGCTCCAGCAGGCTCATGTCGAGAGACTTAAGAAAAACGAGTGTACTCCCGATGCCGGCATGATCTACTCTGATATCCTGTCAGGTTTGGAGAGGATAGCGGATCACGCAGTAAACATTGCGTTCTCTATCTCGGAAAGCGAACAAGAAGGTTAACGTGAGAAATATTTTAAAAACAATACTTATATGTCTTATCGCGATATTTTGCTTCCCGGTCTGTTCACATGCAGAGGGAGCAAAGATGGCCGATAACGTAAACTCTGCGGGGATCGGTACTATACTTGATACGATAATGACGGAAGAGGAGTATCTGAACGCAGCGGGAGATACATCCCTTTCATTCGGATATTCCAATCTCGGCGTTTCAAACGTTGAGAATCATTTAAATGTACGTGAAGCACCGTCTACAGAATCAAAGCTTGTCGGAAAGATGTCAAACAACAACGGATGCGAGATAGTCGAAGCAGACGGTGAATGGTACCATATCGTATCCGGAACTGTTGAAGGATATGTGCATTCGGATTATCTTCTGACCGGTGCAAAAGCCATCATAAGAGCAAATGAAGTCGTAACAAAGACAGCCAAGGCTACCGAAGGAGGCTTAAGAGTAAGGAGCGAGCCCAACACGGACAGCGAGATAATCACAACGATGGGTGAGGGCGAGAGATTAGAGGTCCTTGAAGAGCTCGAAGGCTGGATCAAGGTAAGCCTTGATGACGAGGAGGCCTATATAAGCGCCGACTATGCAGTGGTAGAAGAAGAGCTTGATACGGCTATAACCATGACCGAGCTTTTGTACGGTGAAGGTGTCAGCGATGTAAGGGTAGATCTTTGCCAGTATGCAAAGGAATTCTTGGGCAACCGCTATGTATGGGGCGGAGCCAGCCTTACAAAGGGAACAGACTGCTCGGGCTTTACGATGATGGTCTACAAGAAGTACGGTATAAGCCTTCCTCATTCTTCGGTATCACAGTCAAAGATGGGTACAAAGGTAAGCCTTTCCGAGGCAAAAGCCGGAGATCTTGTATTCTATGCAAAGGGCGGAACTGTCAACCATGTAGGCATCTATATCGGAAACGGACAGGTTATACATGCATCCAACCCCAAGCAGGGTATAAAGATATCTCCTGTCGGATACAGGACAATACACAGCATCAGACAGTATATAAATGATTAAGATAGATTTCAGCAAGAGATTTTTAAATGGCTTCTTTTTTTCCTTTACGGTGATACTTATCGTATTTACTGTTCTTGTGGTGAGCAGGGGAATGTCAAGAGGAGTGCCGCTTGAGTGTGAAAAGATAGAGATAGAAGGGTCATTAAGCTATGACAATGGACATACCTATCACACGCTTGATTCAAGGAAAGGCCAGCTTCCTACAAAGTATGACAATGTCATAATATTAGGACATCTTGATCATGATCTTGTCTACGGCAGGCCCGTATATCTGTTTGTTCAGGGTTTAAAGGTAAAGATATACGTAAACGGAAAAGTACTCTTTGATCATACGGATTTCAGCGAGGATACCTGGGATTATTTCGTCCCCGGCGCGATCAAGACAACGGATGATATAAAGATAGAGCTTTCCACAGACAAGAGCTACATATATAACGTTCATTTCAGGCAGTTTTTAAAAAGGATGTATCAGGCAGAGCACTATGATCTGATAAGAGTTCTGCTAGCCCATTACATGCCGCATCTTCTGGTATGCCTTGCTATCACCATAATGGGCATAAGCATCCTTATATACTGGGCATGCTTCAGAGGAGTCAGAGACTATAATGCTGAGGGTTTAAGAAGTTGCGGGATACTCATGATAATGGGCGGCATCACCTGCTATCTTGATTACAATTACATAACGCTTCTTAGCAGGAATCTGTACTTTTTAAACTTCTTAAATTTTGTGACACAGGCAATGCTAGTCATCTTCATGACAAGCTACATGAAAAGATATGTGGCGATAGAAGAGTCAAGAAGAAGAGCAAATACCATCATAGTCACGATGGTGGTGTTCATGGCTATATATATGCTCGAATATATCCTAAAGGATTCCTCGACAGACTTTGACTGGCTGTTCATGGCATTTGTGCTAGCAGTCATGGTGATGCTCTTTATAGGACTTAGGGATGTATACAAGGAAGGCATGGTGATACCGGTCCACAACAGGATGGCGTTTGATACCCTGCTTCTTTTAGTATCGGGCTTTATCATAGAGATAATCTACTATGTCCTTACCGGTACTTACATAGTAAGAGTCATAGAAGTCTGTCTTTTAGTCTTTTCTGTGGCGCAGTACTATCTTCTTGTATCAACAAACGTTGATAACTACTTGAAGGCAAAACGGGCAAGAGAACTTGAAAGCGAACTGGTCCAGAACAAGATAAAGCTGATGCTGGGTCAGATCCAGCCGCACTTTCTTTACAATGCGATCGGGACGATAAGGGCGCTTTGCATAAAGAATCCAAAGGAAGCAAGAAACGCTCTCGATTACTTTGCAAAGTTCTTAAGAGCAAACATGGATTCTCTCACAGAGGAAGGGTGCATACCTTTTGAAAAGGAGCTTGACCACGTTAAGAGCTATCTATATATAGAAAAGCTAAGATTCGGAGAACTGCTTGATATTGAGTTTGATATAAAGGCCACTGATTTTGAGTGTCCTCCGCTGATGCTGCAGACAATAGTCGAAAATGCCGTAAAGCACGGACTGATGCCTAAAAAGGATGGCGGAAAGATAAAGATATCCACCTGCGAAACACAAAACTGCTACGAGATAAAGGTAGCGGATGACGGTGTCGGATATGATACTGACAAGCCTCTTGAAGAGGGAAGGAGCCACATCGGAGTCGACAATACGAGACAGAGGATCGTCTCTTTGTGTCACGGGACCATGAATATAGGAAGCAGGATGGGAAGCGGAACTACGATAACCATTATCATACCAAAAGCAACAATGCCAGGAGGGGGATATGAGAGTAATATCGGTTGATGACGAAAAGATCATATTGGAGGATTTTGTCGACATGCTAAGTTCGATGCATGAGATAGATTCCGTCAAGGGATTTACCGACTGCGACGAGGCGCTTGAGTATGTAAAGAACGAGGATGTCGATGTTGCATTCCTTGACATACATATGAGAGGGATGGACGGGATAGAGCTCGCAAAGCGCATGAAAGTAGTAAAGCCCGGCATCAATATCGTCTTTCTTACGGCATATGCCGAGTATTCCATGCAGGCAATGAAGATGCATGCATCGGGCTATATAATGAAGCCTGCCAGCGAGGAAGATGTAAGAAGAGAGCTTGAGGACTTAAGAAGACCTGTTCAGAGCGAGTCAAGAAAGAGACTCCGCGCCCAGTGCTTCGGAAACTTCGAAGTCTATATCGACAACATGCCCTGCACCTTCAGGTATATAAAGACCAAGGAGCTTATAGCTTACCTCATAGACAGAAGAGGAGCCTATGTAACAAACGGAGAGATACTCGGAACTCTCTGGGAGGATAAGGAAGTAACACCTTCTTTGGAAAACTACTTAAGAAACCTGGTAGGCGACATGAGAGGTGTTTTCAAGGAAGCGGATCTTGACAGCGTCATCCTAAAGAAGAAGGGAATGATAGCGATCGTACCCGAAGCCTTTGACTGTGACTACTACAGATGGATAGACGGCGATGTTGCCGCCATCAATGCATTCTCCGGCGAATATATGAGCCAGTACAGCTGGTCTGAATACACTCTTGCCGGGATAGAGAGCAGGATGGAGGAAGACTACTAGAAAACTGTTTACACACAGTGATTGCTATGATATAATTGCAGTGTTGCGTGCGTATGCTCGGATCAGGGAAACTCCAGCCCGATCTTGGCATTACGTGAATATATAAGAGAAACAAAAGGAGAAAACTATGATTTCAAAAGAGAAAAAGACTGCTATCATCAATGAGTATGGCAGAAAGCCCGGTGACACAGGTTCACCCGAAGTTCAGATCGCTGTTCTTTCAGCACGTATCGCTGAACTTACAGAGCACTTAAAGGAGAACCCCAAGGACCATCATTCAAGACGCGGTATGTACAAGATGATCGGTCAGAGACGTGGTCTGCTCAATTATCTTCAGAAGACAGATCTTGACGGTTACAGAGCCCTCATTGAGAAGCTGGGTATCAGAAAATAGTTTAACTAAAGAAGGCGGCTGTATTTCCGCCTTCTTTTTGTTATAATCATCAAACCACGGTAGAAGATTATCCCCCGAGACCACTGATCATATCATGTATAAACGTGGCCTGATCAGTAGTTTCGGTATCTTCTACCTGCAAAAGCCTAAAAGGCAGAAAAGGAGAAGTTTATGTACAAGACATTCAGTATGGAACTTGCCGGACGTACACTCAGCGTAGATATAGGCAGAGTCGGCGCACAGGCAAACGGATGTGCATTCATGCACTACGGCGACACAACGGTCCTCTCAACTGCTACAGCAAGCGAGAAGCCCAGAGACGGCATTGATTTCTTCCCTCTTTCAGTAGAGTACGAAGAGAAGATGTATGCCGTAGGAAAGATCCCCGGCGGATTCAACAAGAGAGAAGGAAAGGCAAGCGAGAACGCTATCCTTACAAGCCGTGTAATCGACAGACCTATGAGACCTCTCTTCCCCAAGGATTATCGTAACGACGTAACATTAAACAACATGGTAATGAGTGTTGATCCCGAGTGCAGACCAGAGCTTGTTGCAATGCTTGGCGCTGCTATCGCAACATCTATATCAGACATACCTTTTGACGGACCGTGTGCAACGACTCAGGTGGGAATGGTAGACGGAGAGTTTATCATAAACCCCAACCAGGAGCAGTGGAAGAGCGGCGATCTTAACCTTACCGTTGCTTCAACAAGCGAGAAGGTAATAATGATCGAGGCAGGAGCAAACGAGATCCCTGAGGCTAAGATGATCGAGGCTATCTACATGGCTCATGCAGTAAACCAGGAGATCATCAAGTTCATCAATCAGATAGTTGCCGAAGTCGGAAAGACAAAGCACGAGTATACAAGCTGTGCTATCCCCGAAGAGCTCTTTGCAGCTATGAAAGAGATCGTTACTCCCGAGCAGATGGAAGAAGCTGTATTTACAGACGTAAAGCAGGTTAGAGAAGAAAATATCCGCCAGATCAAGGAAAAGCTCACAGAGGCATTTGCCGAGAACGAAGAGTGGCTTGCACTTCTTGACGAGGCAGTTTACCAGTATCAGAAAAAGACAGTAAGAAAGATGATCTTAAAGGATCACAAGCGTCCCGATGGTCGTGAGATCACACAGATCCGTCCTCTTGCTGCAGAAGTAGATCTTATACCCAGAGTTCACGGTTCTGCTATGTTCACCCGCGGACAGACACAGATCTGCAACGTTACGACACTCGCACCTCTTTCAGAGATGCAGAAGATCGACGGTCTTGATTCAAACGAGACAGCAAAGAGATATATGCACCAGTACAACTTCCCTGCATATTCTGTTGGCGAGACAAAGGTAAGCCGCGGTCCCGGACGTCGTGAGATCGGTCACGGTGCTCTTGCTGAGCGTGCACTTATCGCAGTCCTCCCCTCAGAGGAGGAATTCCCTTATGCAATAAGGACAGTATCAGAGACATTTGAGTCAAACGGTTCAACATCAATGGCTTCAACATGCGCAAGCTGCATGTCACTCATGGCTGCAGGCGTACCGATAAAGAAGATGGTAGCCGGTATAAGCTGCGGTCTTGTAACTGGAGAAACAGATGACGATTTCGTACTTCTTACAGATATCCAGGGTCTTGAGGACTTCTTTGGCGACATGGATTTCAAGGTTACTGGTACTAAAGAGGGTATCACAGCTATCCAGATGGATATCAAGATTCACGGTCTTACTCGTCCAATCGTTGAGGGCGCTATCGCTAGATGTCGTGAAGCTAGATTCTTCATCATGGACAACTGCATGAGCAAGGCTATTGCAGAGCCACGTAAGGAAGTTGGCGAGTACGCTCCAAAGATTATTCAGCTTTCTATCGATCCAGAGAAGATTGGTGATGTAGTTGGTCAGCGTGGAAAGACAATCAATGAAATCATTGCAAGATGCGATGTTAAGATTGATATTACAGATGAAGGCAATGTATCTATCTGCGGTACTGACGCTGCTAAGATGGATGAAGCAAAGAAGATGATCGAGATTATCACTACTGATTTCGAAAAGGATCAGATTCTTACAGGTAAGGTTGTTAGCATCAAAGAGTTCGGTGCATTTATCGAGTTCGCTCCAGGAAAGGAAGGAATGGTTCACATTTCTAAGATTGCTAAGGAGAGAATTGATAGAGTTGAGGATGTTCTTACTCTTGGTGATACTGTTAAGGTTGTTTGCCTTGGCAAGGACAAGATGGGACGTATCAGCTTCTCAATCAAGGATGCTAAGTAATAATTAACTAGATTTTTAAGTACGCCTGGCGTTTTGTCAGGCGTATTTTTTAAGGAAAATATTATGTTATTAAATGTTTCGCATATATATAAATCCTTCGGTGAGGATTCAATAATTAAAGATGCTACATTTACAGTGGATGAAGGCTCCAAGGTTGCAATTGTTGGAAACAACGGTACTGGAAAGTCCACTTTACTTAAAATCATTGTTGGTGAAATGCCTTCTGATGATGGTGGAGTGACCCTGAAAAAGGATGCTACCTTTGGATATTTGGCACAGTACCAAGAGGATTCATTTGGAAGCAATATTCTTGATACAGTCCTTGGCGCAAGAGAGGACCTTCTTGCCATGGAAAAGCGTCTCGGCGATATGGAACAGCAGATGAGCTCAGTTCCTTCGGCTGAGATGGAAAGCTTTATGGAGGCATATCACAAGCTTCAACACCAGTTTGATTTGAAGGGAGGTTATACCTTCCGTTCAGAGGCTGTTGGTATTCTCAAGGGTCTTGGCTTTGAGGGTGATGATTTAAACAAGAGCATGTCAGAGCTTTCTGGTGGTCAAAAGACTAGAGTTTCTTTGGGCCGTCTATTAGCTTCGGCACCAGATTTACTTCTTTTAGATGAGCCAATCAACCACTTGGATTTAAATTCTATCATGTGGTTAGAGGGCTATTTATCTGCATACAAGGGTGCTGTAGTTATCGTTGCCCACGATAGATATTTCCTTGATAAGATTGTGGATCAGGTTGTGGATTTGTCTTACGGAAGGACTTCAGTATACAAGGGGAATTATACAGCCTTTGTTGCTCAAAAGGAGTTGTTCCAGCTTTCATATGAGAGAAGCTATGAAAAGCAGCAGGCAGAGATAGCTCATCAAAAGGCAGTAATTGAAAAGCTTCAATCCTACAATAGGGAAAAGTCTATCAAGAGAGCGGAGAGTCGCAAAAAGCTTTTAGACAAGATGGATGTTATGGATGCTCCTGATAAGGATGCACCAAAGATGCGTCTTACTCTTGAGATTGAAAAGGAAAGCGGAAAGGACGTTCTTGATTTTTCTCATGTAACTAAGCGTTATGATGACAAATTGATTTTCTCTGATTTGTCATTTGAAGTTCATAAAGGTGATAGGATTGCTATTTTAGGTGATAATGGTACAGGCAAGACTACCATTCTTAAATGTATAAATGGTCTTACTGATTTTGAGTCAGGTGAGATTCGTTTTGGTGCCAATGTTACAGTAGGATACTATGACCAGGAGCAGCAAGGCCTTACTGAGAGCAATACAATTTTCAGCGAGTTACATGATGCGTATCCTTTCCTTACAGAGACCAAGGTTAGAAATACTCTTGCGGCATTTATGTTTACAGAGGATGATGTATTTAAGCGTATCAGTGACTTGTCAGGTGGTGAGCGTGGTCGAGTTTCTCTTGCAAAGCTTATGCTTTCTAAGTCCAATCTTTTGATTTTGGATGAGCCTACCAACCACTTGGATATGGACACTAAGCAGATGCTTGAAGAGGCATTAAGAGAATATGACGGCACTTTGCTTTATGTAAGTCACGACAGATATTTTGTAAATCAGACTGCAAATACAATTTTAGAGTTGTCAGATGGTGGCCTTACCAAGTACCTTGGTAATTATGATGATTATATTGCTAAAAAAGAGCAGCTTTATGGCAGCCAGAGTGATTCGCCTACTAGTTCTTTAGTAGCGGAAGCTCCTAGCGCAGCAAAGCTTGACTACAAAGAGCAAAAGCGAATTGAGGCAGAAAAGCGCAAACTTCAAAAGAGAATTTCCAATATCGAAGAGGAAATTGATAAGCTTGAGGAGCAAAAGGGTAAAATAGAAGAAGAATTCTATCTTCCAGAGAACGCTACTAACTCTGCCAAGTTAAACGAACTTACCGGAAAGCTCAATGAAATCGATGAGAAGCTTCAAGCTTTATATGATGAATGGGAAGAAGCAAGTTCTATATAATTTGTTAATTGTTTGACAAAGTTATACTCGAATTTTATAATTAGAGTAAAGATATTTACAGGGAGGCATTTTTATTTTGGATAAACAGATTTCGCAGGCGGTCATCAGAAGACTTCCTCGTTATTATAGATATCTTGGGGAACTTTTAGATGATGGCGTAGAACGTATTTCATCTAATGATTTAAGTAAGAGAATGCATGTTACCGCATCTCAGATTCGTCAGGATCTCAATAATTTCGGAGGATTCGGACAACAGGGCTACGGATATAACGTGGCTTATCTTCATGATGAAATTGGCAAGATTCTCGGTGTAAACGAGACTCACAATGTTATAGTTATTGGTGCTGGTAACCTTGGACAGGCCATTGCAGGTTATGTTAAGTTTGAGCGTGTAGGATTTAAAATCATCGGTCTTTTTGATGTAAATCCTGAGTTAAAGGGCAAGATGGTTCGTGACTTGCCAGTTCAAATGCTTGATGAGCTGCCTGAGTTTATCAAAAATAACAAGGTTGAGATTGCGGCCCTTACACTTCCAAAGTCCAACGCCAAGACTACAGCTCTAAAGCTGGTTTCACTTGGTGTTCATGCTATTTGGAATTTTGCCCATGTGGATCTTGATGATATACCAGACGTGGTCATTGAAAATGTTCACTTATCTGATAGTTTAATGCAGTTATCATACAATATTACTCAACATAAGAAGTAGGTGATGGTATGGGGGAACGTGATTTTTTAGCAGCTATTTCTAAGATTAAGGTTCCAATGCTTATATTGGATCAAAAATGGCATAGATTGTTTGCATTAGGAGGCAAGCCAGATGCTGTTAAGACTCTTGAGACTCAGGAAAGTGACTTATTAAAGCGCGAAGCTGAGCTTAAAAAAGAGATTAAGGATTTAAAGAGAGTTAAAGAGAATCTTATGTCTTCAGTTATGTCCAACATGGAGGGCACCTCTGACTTGGTTTCTAAGAAGCTTGATGATGACAAGCGTCTGTTGGAGGAATGCAAGGAGAGGATTGCTGCTGCAGAGGACGAGCTAAAGGATATTCCTGCTCAGATTACTGAGACCAACAAGGAGCTTATGATAGCTTCAATGGACTATTGCTATGACAAGCTTCGCACTAACTCATCTGAGGCAGAGGAAATCACTAACTGGATAAAGGACGTTAGAGTTCAGCTCAAGAAAAACGTTATTAGAAAGCGTAATCGAGAGATTAACAACAAAGAAATCTACTCATATATGCACGACGTTTTTGGGATGGAAGTTCTTAATCTTTTTGATATGCAAAATGGAGATTTCTATATAGGAATTGCCGATGATAAAGCCGAAGAGGGAGCAGAGAAGAAGTCTGCAAGTGAAGAGGTTGCTGAAATCACTAACGTTGACTTAGAGGATGTGGACTTGGATGCTGTAGCCAAGGAGTCCAAGGAGGATGAACTTCAGACTGAAGATGTTGCTATAGATGAGCTTACTGAATCATCAGAATCTCAATAGTTTTTAGTATTTAACTAAGAAAATCAAGACTAAACCGTTTAAGTTTAGTCTTTTTTCTTTTGTTATGGTAAAATAGAAATTGGATTTGTATAGTTTGTTTTAAGAAAGGAGTTTTTATGGACGACGGGTCGAATCCCTATATTTTTATTATTATTTTAGCAGTATTTGCTCTTATAGAATTAATTGGTTTGATTGTACTATATCGACGTTCAAAGCAGGAAAACGTCACTGAGGAGGATGTTATTTCTCTTGTTAATGAGGGGCATGAGGATGGCAATATCCTTGCCTCAGAAGCAGCTATGATTCAAAACATTTTTGAGTTTTCTGATACGGATGTTAAGGATATCATGACTCACCGCAAGAACATAGTTGCAATAGATGGCGATTGGACATTGAGAGAGGCTATTGCTTTTATCAATGACAACAATATGAGCCGTTATCCTGTTTTTATCGAGGATTTAGATAATATAATTGGCATTCTTCACATTAAGGACATCCTTACTTATTATGATAAGGATATCGACAATGTTAAGGTCAAGGATCTTCAGGACTTGCTTTCTGTGGCTGAGTTTGTGCCTGAGACTCATGGTATCAATACATTGTTTGCCAAGATGCAGACTAAGAAGCGCCATATGGTCATCGTTATGGATGAGTATGGTCAGGTTTCAGGTTTGCTCTCACTAGAGGATATTCTAGAGGAAATCGTTGGTAACATCGAGGATGAGCACGATGAAGAGGAGGCTTCCATAGAGGTTAAGACTGACCACTCATTTATTATGGATGGTAGCACAACCCTTGAGGAGGTTGAGGAGATTATCGGCGCCAAGCTCTCAGATGATTTTGAGACTTTAAATGGCTATTTGATTTCTCTTTATGGCAAGATTCCAGATGAGGGGCAAGCCTTTAAATTGGAGGATGACAACTTTATATATTATGTCAAAAATGTATCTGAAAAAGTCATCGGAGAAGTATACGTTACTCGCAAAAGTCACGTTGAATAACAACCTATGATTTGATATAATTTTTTGAGATTTAAATTAGAAAAGAGGTAAAAGAATTTTATGTCAGGACATTCAAAATTTGCTAATATTAAGCACAAAAAAGAGAAGAATGATGCTGCAAAGGGTAAGATTTTTACAATAATTGGTCGTGAAATCGCTGTTGCTGTTAAGGAGGGTGGTCCAGACCCTAACAACAACTCAAAGCTTCGTGATGTTATCGCAAAGGCTAAGGCTAATAACGTGCCTAATGCTACAATCGAAAATGGTATTAAGAAGGCTGCTGGTGACCAGAATTCAGTTAACTGGGAGTCAGTTTCATACGAGGGATATGGTCCTAACGGAACAGCTATTATCGTAGATTGTCTTACAGATAATCGAAACCGTACAGCTGCTAATGTTCGTTCTGCATTCACAAAGGGCGGCGGAAGCATTGGTACACCAGGTTGCGTATCATTTATGTTTGACAACAAGGGTCAGATTATCATTTCTAAAGAGGAATGCTCTATGGATGCAGATGACCTTATGATGCTTGCATTAGATGCTGGCGCTGAGGATTTTGCAGAAGAGGATGATTGCTTTGAAATCTACACAACTCCAGAGGATTTCTCTGCAGTTAGAGAGGCTCTTGAAGCTGAAAACATTCCTATGGCTGATGCTGAGGTTACAATGATTCCTCAGAATTATGTTGAGCTTACAGACGAGCAAGATTTATACAAGATCAACAAAATCCTTGATCTTCTTGATGAGGATGACGATGTACAGAATGTATATCATAACTGGGAAGAGTAACATAAAATTTTTCTAACAGGAAATATTTTATGTTACCACAACACGCCCATTTGCGAAGCAAATTATAAATGGCGTGTCTTCCCGTAATATAATCGCACTTATAAATAGTAATAAATCTATTACAACGGGGAAAACTAAATGAACAAAATACTATTTGCTTCAAGCGAGTGCGTTCCGTTTGTTAAGACTGGGGGATTAGCAGACGTGTGCGGAGCACTTCCTAAAGAATTTTCCAAGGAATATTTTGATGTAAGAGTAGTTTTGCCTTTTTACACCTTTATTCCTGAGAAATACAAAAAAGACTTCAAGTTTCTCACTAGTTTTCAGATGAATATGGGACCGCTTGTTGGAACAAAGTATGTTGGTGTTTTTGAGTATGAATATGAGGGTGTTACTTTCTACTTCATTGATAACCACGATTATTTCGATTGCTTCTATCCTTATGCCGAGGACAGATGGGACCTAGAGAAATTTATATTCTTTGATAAGGCTGTGCTTTCAATGCTTCCATTGATTGGTTTTCAGCCAAATCTTATTCATTGTCACGATTGGCAGACCGGCTTTATTCCTGTTTATCTTAAAAATGATTTTCAAGGAGACCAGTTCTTCTGGGGGATGAAGTCTGTTATGACTATTCACAACCTTAAGTTTCAAGGTATGTGGGATACCAAGACAGTTGCAGGAATATCAGGTCTATCTATGAATTTATTCACACCTGACAAGCTTGAATACAAAAAGTGCGGCAATATGTTAAAGGGCGGTTTGGTGTATGCTGATTACATCACAACTGTTTCTGAGAAATATTGTGAAGAAATCCAGATGCCATATTACGGCGAGGGTTTGGATGGACTATTGAGAGTTCGTCATTACGATATGCAAGGTATTGTAAATGGTATAGATAATACTATGTACGACCCTGCAACTGATAAGAAAATCTACAAGAACTTTGATATAACCAACTTCAGAAAAAACAAGAAGATTAACAAGACCAAGCTTCAAGAAGAGTTGGGGCTTCAAGTGGATTCTAAGAAATATTTGATAGGCCTTATCTCAAGACTTACAGATCAAAAGGGACTAGATCTTATCAATTATTGTATCGAGGGTATTGTGGATGATTTCACTCAGCTTGTTGTCATAGGTACAGGCGAGTCCAAGTATGAAAACATGTTTAGACATTACGCTTGGAAGTATCCAGAAAAGATTTCCGCTAACATTTCCTATGATGATGCCATGGCTCACAGGCTTTATGCTGCAGCGGATGCATTTTTAATGCCATCTAGATTTGAGCCTTGCGGACTGACGCAGCTTATATCGTTTAGATACGGTACTGTACCAATTGTCCGTGAAACTGGTGGATTGAGTGACACTGTAGAGCCTTACAACGAGTTTATGAAAACTGGTGACGGTTTCTCTTTTGCCAATTACAATGGCGACGAGCTTTTAAACACTGTCAACTACAGCAAGTACATTTACTTTGACAAGAAGGCGCAGTGGAACAAGATGATTGAAAGGGGCATGAGTAAGAATTATTCATGGTCTGTACAAAAGGAAAAATACGAGAATATTTATAATTACCTTATTGGTTAATGAATAAAATCGAAAAAAGAGAATAGTTTGTTTGACTATTCTCTTTTTGATGAATGTTAAGAGGTTATATTTTGGCAAGAAAAGGGACGAATAATTCCAAGAGAAAATCAAATAGTTCAAAGAGTCGAAGCAATTCTAAAGGCTCATCTACCAAGGCCAAAAACAGCAAGAAGGTAGAACAGGAAGAATTTTACGATCCATTTTTTGAGGATTCTTCAAAGGAAATTGTCCTTTGGGGTTCTATTTTGGTGTGCATTTTACTTTGCATTAGCAACTTTGGATTTGGTGGAGTTGCTGGCAATGCTGTATCAGATTTCTTGTTTGGTGTTTTTGGAATAATTCAGTTTGCCCTACCATTTATGGTGGCCTTTTCAGCTTTCTTTGTTATTTCTAATTATGGAAACAAGGTCGCAGTTGCAAAGGTTATAGCGGGATTTGTGCTGCTTATATTTATAAGTGTTTTTGTTGAGCTTATTATTCACGGTCAGGATGTTCAAGGTCCTTTGCAGGCTTTCACCTATTCAAAGGAGAATCACAACGGTGGTGGCCTTGTTGGTGGGGCTATTGTATTTGGTATTTTTGATAGCTTTGGACTTCTTGGTGCGTACTTAATTGATTTAATTGTTATTATCGTTTCTATCATTATTATTATCGAGAGATTTGCCTTTGATAGGGTGCAACGTTCTACCCAGTACCATGCTGACAGGGCGGCGGCAAAACGTCGTTCTCGCAGGGAGAGAATGCTTATGGAGCGAGAGGCCAATCAGAGTCGATATAACTCCGAAAGACAGGCAATTATGGACAAGATTCAGGAGGAGCGTGCTCTTGAGCTTGAGCAGATGCGACAGAATCAAGGCCCTCGTCGCGATAGAAAATATACTGGTGTTACCTCTAACACCACACTTACAGGTGATTTTGCTGAGCCAACCATTGAAAAGGATGGTGTAAACGAAATCAAATTCAACATGGCAGCTGGAGAAGAGGATGTTGAGATTACCAATACCAGCCGTCACAAGCTTAAATCAGGAGACAAGAAGTCTCGTAGCACACATACATTTAAGCAGACTAAAAATGACAACCCAGTGCTTAACGAGCCAGTTAATTTTGGTGCAAGCACTCCTATTATAAATACACCGCAGCCTTCTGTTTCTACAAGTGAGGGCGTAGGTGACGTATCTATGAATGCAAGTGAGCTTATGGCTCAGGTGCAGGCACAATCTCAGCCACAGGAGACAACTCGCAGAGCTAGAGCATCTGCCTCTTCTCAGTCTGAGATTGAAAGTAACTCAGAATCTCTTAGAGCTTCTATCAATGCTGATAGCAAAAAGCCTAAGAAACCTTATAGGTTCCCACCTCTCAATCTTCTTAAGGATGCTAAAAAGGGTGGTGGCGATTCCAAAGAATACTTGGCAGAGATGGCAAATAAGCTTCAGCGAAGCCTTAGCAACTTTGGAGTTCAGGCCAACGTTACAGAGGTTACACTAGGCCCTTCAGTTACTAGATATGAGCTTGAAATTGCTGAAGGTACCAGAGTTTCAAAGGTAGTTAATCTATCTGACGATATCAAGCTTAGTATGGCTGTTACTGATGTTAGAATCGAGGCGCCAATTCCTGGTAAGTCGGCAATTGGTATCGAGGTTCCTAACAAGGAGAAATCTATGGTTGGATTTAAGGAACTTGTTTCTTCCAAGGAGTTCAAGAACGCTAAGTCCAAGATTTCATTTTGTGTTGGTAAGGATATTTCAGGCAAGGTTATTGTTGGAAATATCGAGAAGATGCCGCATTTACTTATTGCCGGTGCCACGGGTTCTGGTAAATCAGTTTGTATAAATACAATTATTATGAGTATCCTTTATCATGCTTCGCCTGAAGAGGTTAAGATGATAATGGTCGACCCAAAGATGGTAGAGCTTTCTGTTTACAACGGAATTCCTCATCTTTTATTGCCGGTTATTACTGATGCCAAGAAGGCGGCAGGAGCTCTTCATTGGGCTGTTAAGGAGATGACTGATAGATATGAGTTGTTGGCTGCTGCAGGTGTTAGAAACATCGAAGGCTTCAACGAAAAGGCTGTTAGCAATACTCTCCCTGAGGCGGTGCCTGAGGAGAAGCGAGTAAAGATGCCTCAGCTTGTTATTATTCTTGATGAGGTGGCTGACCTTATGATGGTTGCTGCTGCAGATGTTGAGGACTCTATTGTTAGACTTGCTCAGTTAGCTAGAGCTGCTGGTATTCATCTTATTATTGCAACTCAAAAGCCAACTGTTAACGTTATTACTGGCTTGATTAAGGCTAATGTTCCTTCGAGAATCGCATTTTCGGTTTCTTCAAGTAATGATTCTCGTGTAATACTTGATATGAATGGTGCCGAGGACTTGCTTGGAAATGGTGATATGCTTTATGCACCACAGAATTTATCTAAGCCCGTTCGTATACAGGGTGCATTCGTTAGTGATGATGAGGTAAGCGCTGTTGTTGATTTCCTTAAAAACAACAACGATGGTGCTGATTACAATTCGGAAATTGAAGAACAAATTCAAAACTCTGAGTCTATGGGCACAGCGGTTTCTATATCTGGTGAGCCAGATAATTCTAGAGACCAGCTTTTTGCTGAAGCCGGAAGACTTGTTATAGAAAATCAAAAGGGCTCTATTGGCTACCTTCAGAGAAACTTTAGGATTGGCTTTAATAGAGCAGCAAGAATTATGGACCAGCTGGCTGAAGCCGGCGTGGTTGGCCCAGAAATGGGTACTAAACCAAGAGAGGTCCGTATGTCCATATCAGAGTTTGAAGAACTAATAAAAGCATAGTAAGGAGTTGTATTGATGAAGTCAGACATTCAAATCGCTCAAGAAGCAAAAATGATTCATATCAAGGAGGTGGCTAAATCCCTTGATATAGCTGAGGATGATTTAGAGCTTTACGGCAAGTATAAGGCTAAGTTTTCTGATGAGTTGCTTTCTAAAATCGAAAACAATAAAGATGGAAAGCTTGTACTTGTAACAGCTATTAATCCTACACCAGCAGGTGAAGGAAAGACTACAACCTCAGTCGGTTTAGGTCAGGCGATGGGAGTTCTTGGCAAAAAAGTATGCCTAGCTCTTCGTGAGCCTTCTCTTGGACCTTGTTTCGGTATTAAAGGCGGTGCCGCAGGTGGTGGATACGCTCAGGTAGTACCAATGGAAGATTTGAATCTTCACTTTACTGGAGATTTCCATGCAATTACATCTGCAAATAATCTTCTCGCTGCAATGTTGGATAATCACATTCAGCAGGGAAATGCACTTGGAATTGATCCACGTCAAATTGTATGGAAGAGATGCCTTGACATGAATGATAGAGCTCTTAGAAATATTGTTGTAGGTCTTGGCTCTAAGATGGATGGAATGGTTCGCGAAGACCATTTTGTTATCACTGTTGCATCTGAGATTATGGCTATCCTTTGTCTTGCAGATAACATGAAGGATTTGAAGGATAGACTTGGTAGAATTATCGTTGGTTATACTTTTGATAACAAGCCAGTTACTGCTGATGATTTGCAGGCTACTGGTGCTATGGCAGCCCTTTTGAAAGATGCCCTTAAGCCAAATCTTATTCAGACACTTGAGCATACACCAGCAATTGTTCACGGTGGTCCATTTGCTAATATTGCTCACGGATGTAACTCGGTTAGAGCAACAAAGGCTTCCATGAAACTTGCTGATATTACTATTACAGAGGCTGGATTTGGTGCTGATCTTGGTGCGGAGAAGTTCTTTGATATCAAGTGCCGCATGGCGGGCCTTAAGCCTGATGCAGTTGTTTTGGTTGCTACAGTACGTGCTCTTAAGTACAATGGTGGTGTGCCAAAGGCTGAGCTTACTAACGAGAACTTAGATGCTTTAAAGAAGGGTATAGTTAACCTTGAAAAGCATATTGAAAACTTACAGAAGTATGGAGTACCTGTTGTAGTTACTCTCAATTCTTTTGTTACTGACACAGAGGCAGAGACTAATTATGTTAGAGATTTCTGCCAGGAGAGAGGTTGCGAGTTTGCTCTTTCTGAAGTTTGGGAAAAGGGCGGCGAAGGCGGCGTAGAGCTTGCTAAGAAGGTGCTTTATGTTCTTGAAAATAAAGAGAGCAACTTCAAGCCATTATACGACGATAAGCTTTCTCTTCAAGACAAGATTAAAACAGTTGCCAAGGAAATTTACGGTGCTGATGATGTTACTTATTCGGCTGCAGCCCTTAAGGAGTTAAAGAGAATAGAAGAGCTTGGTATGGGAGATTTCCCAGTATGTATGGCAAAGACTCAGTATTCTCTATCTGATGATGCTGCAAAGCTTGGTAGACCTGAAGGATTTACAATTAATGTTCGTGAAGTTTATGCTTCAGCTGGTGCAGGATTTGTTGTTGCAGTTACAGGTAGTATCATGACAATGCCAGGACTTCCAAAGGTTCCTGCAGCAAACAATATTGATGTTACAGACGACGGAATAATTACAGGACTTTTCTAAATGCTATGAAATGTAAAAAATGTGGTGCAGAAATTGAATCAAAGCTTTTATACTGCCCGAATTGCGGGGAGCCTATTCAGCTTGTGCCTGATTACAATGTTTTGGAAGAGGAATTGTTAAGCAAAGTAGTTGAGGACAAGAAAAAGGCTAAAGAGGATAAGTTCGCCACAGGAGTTTATAATACAGTTGAAAAGGAAGAGGTACATACTACATCCACCAAGCCATCAGCTAAGGCTAGTGTGTTTTGGGGGATGAAGCGTTATTGGCTAAAGATAGTTGTATTTCTTGCAATTGTTATTATGGGTATATGTATTATCTTCCCATTTATCGGTTCTCATACCTATGATAACCTTATGAATATGGCTATTTCTGCTGAGGCTGACAAGAAGTACGCTAAGGCCCTTGGTTATTATCAAGAGGCCTACGAGCTAAATGAGAATTCCTTTGAAGCTATCTATGGCTTGGGCCGCATGTATTTTAATGTTAAGGATTACACAAATGCCTTGGCGCTATTTAATGAGGCGTTGGAGCAACAGCCTGACAATAAGAGGCTTTATACTTACATATTAGAGTCATATGATGCTTTAAACGACAAGGATAGTATTTATAAGCTTTCTGAATCCGCACCGAATGATGATATTTATCAGCTGATTAGTAAATATATTATTCTTCCTCCTACCTTTAGTTATGCCGGAGGCAAGTACAATGAGGATATTTTCTTAGATTTTAAAACAACTAACGACAATTTAGTGTTTTACACTCTAAATGGCAAAAATCCTACTATATCAGGTAAATTGTACAAAAAATCAATAAAATTGACTGAGGGAACAACAGAAGTTAAAGCAGTAGTACAAAGTTCGGATGGTGAGTATTCGCAAGTCGCTTCTCAAACATATACTATAGCTTACGAGAAGCCAAATATGCCTGAGGTTACACCTGCGGGTGGAACATTCACCGAAAAGACTATGATTACAATAAAAGTTCCCGACGGAGCAAAAGCATATTACACTTGGGACGGAACTAATCCAGCAGAAAATGGTATTTTATATTCAGAACCATTTCCGGTTATTCAAGGCTCTAGTGTTTTATCGGTTGTTATAGTAGATTCCAATGGAAATGTTAGCCAGGTATACCGCGGAGAGTACAATTATTAGCGTTTTTTGGCCTAAAAATTGTAAATTGTGCTAATTTCACAGATAATTCACTTTTTGCTATTGCTTTATTTTAAAATAACTAGTATGATAAAGGCATCTCAAATAGAGATACATTTTTCATAACATTATTCTCCCTTTAAAAGACACGTCACCGCAGGCGTGTCTTTTTTCATTTTATAACTAGATTTTAAAGTTATTAAAATAATGTAAATTCAAGGCTAATTTGTTGTTTAAAAAGGGCAAATGGGCTAAAATATAAAGCATGAATGTAAAGATTCTATGCGTTGGAAAGATTAAAGAAAAGTTTTATAGAGAGGCCATTTTAGAATACTCAAAAAGGCTATCTAAATATTGTTCTTTAAATATAGTTGAGGTGACAGACGAAAAGACTGCTGAGGATTTGTCAGACAATGAGATTGATTTGATAAAGAATACAGAAGGGGAGCGAATTCTCAAGCATATCAGTGATAGAGATTTTGTTATAGCCTTGGCAATCTTAGGTAAGCAACAGGATTCCGTTGCTTTTTCTAATTACTTACAAGATTTAATGGTGAGAGGGCAAAGCTCTATTGTTTTTGTAATAGGTGGCTCCCTTGGCTTATCAGATAGCGTTTTATCAAGGGCCAATCATTTGCTTTCATTTTCTAAGATGACATTTCCACATCAACTTATGCGAGTTGTATTGCTAGAACAAATTTACAGAGCTATGCGTATCATGAAGAATGAACCATATCATAAATAATTATAAAGGGGATTTATATCATGAGAATGTACGATTTGATTGAAAAGAAAAAAATGGGTGAGGAGCTTTCAACAGAGGAGATTTATCACATTATTGATGGCTATACCAAAGGGGAGATACCTGATTACCAGATTTCAGCTCTATTGATGGCTATATATTTCAAGGGGATGAATGTTAGAGAGCGCTATGACCTTACTATGGCTATGCGCGACTCTGGCGATATTTTGGATTTATCCTCTATTGATGGCATAAAGATTGACAAGCATTCTACTGGAGGTGTAGGCGACAAGGTTACTTTAGTACTTGGACCTATAATTGCATCAATTGGTGTTCCTGTTGCCAAGATGAGTGGCAGAGGACTGGGTCATACCGGTGGTACTATAGATAAGCTTGAGGCTTTTCCTGGCTTTGATGCAGCTTTGTCCGAGGAGGATTTTATTAAGCAGGTCAATTCAATCAAGATTGCTGTTACAGGTCAATCTAAGAATCTTGCTCCTGCAGACAAAAAGCTTTACGCTCTCAGAGATGTTACGGCCACAGTAGACGAGATTTCTCTTATTACTGGCTCCATTATGTCCAAGAAGCTTGCAGCTGGCACTGATGCCATTGTTTTAGATGTTACTGTAGGTGATGGTGCCTTCATGAAAAACAAAGAATCAGCCTTAGAGCTTGCTAGGTCTATGGTTGATATAGGAAAGCGCGCAGATAAAAAGATTGCCGCTGTTCTTACTAATATGGATGAGCCTTTAGGATTTGCTGTTGGAAACAACCTTGAGGTTATAGAGGCTATCAATGCTCTTAAGGGCCAAGGCCCAGAGGATTTGATGGAGGTTGTCTATGCCCTTGGTTCTCAGATGATAGTATTTTCTGGAATAGAGACTGACAAAGCCAAAGCCAAGAAGCTTATGGAGCAGGCAATTTTAGATGGCAGCGCTTACGATAAGTTTGTTGAGTTTATCAAGGTGCAGGGCGGAGATGACAGCTATGCTAGGGATGTAAACAAGTTTGTACCAGCTAAGCACATAATTCCTGTTAACGCCTCAGAATCTGGCTATGTGCACGCAATTAAGGCTGAGGCTATTGGACTTGCCTCTATGTATCTTGGAGGCGGTAGAGAGACATTTGACGATGTTATAGACATGTCTGTTGGCATTGTTCTAAACAAAAAGGTAGGGGACGAGATTAAAGCGGGAGAGCCTATCTGCTACATTCATGCCAATGATTTAGACAAGGCTAGTCATGCAGAAGAAATGATTAGAAATGCAACTACCATTTCACCTGATAAATGTGACCACATGAAACTTATAATAGATATTGTTGAATAATATGAGCGACTTTTCTTTAAACATCAATATTCCGGCTGAGCATATTGATAACATTTTTGGACAGTTTGATAAAAACATAAAGGCTATCGAAAAGGGCATGAATATTTCCTTTGTCCTTAGAGATGACAGCATCAAGTTGATAGGTGAGCGTAACCATGTCGAGCATGCCAACATCATAGTAGATGAGCTTTTAGAGTTATCCAAAGCTGGAAATATAATAACCATACAGGATGTAAATTACGTTATGTCAATTGAACAAGAGAAATTAGAAAATCACGATGTTTCTGAAGCCAGAGGCGAGATTATATGTCACACTACAACAGGTAAGCCTGTTGCACCAAAGACTCTTGGCCAAAAGAAATACGTTGATGCAATTACTAACAACATGATCGTTTTTGGAGTTGGTCCAGCTGGTACAGGTAAGACTTATCTTGCCATGGCAAAGGCCATAACAGCATTCAAAAATGAGGAGGTCTCTAGAATCATTCTCACAAGACCTGCCATTGAAGCGGGGGAGAAGCTTGGATTTTTGCCTGGAGATTTACAGAGCAAGGTAGATCCTTATTTGAGACCTTTATATGATGCACTTTATCAGATAATGGGTGGTGAGACCTTCCAACGCAACATGGAAAAGGGGTTAATCGAGGTTGCACCTCTTGCCTATATGAGAGGTCGTACCTTAGATAACGCCTTTATCATATTGGACGAGGCTCAAAATACCACACCGGCTCAGATGAAGATGTTTCTTACCAGAATTGGCTTTGGTTCAAAGGCTGTTATTACTGGTGACCAAACTCAAAAGGATTTGCCACATGGTGTTAAATCCGGTCTTGATGATGCTATGAAAATTTTGAAAAACATTGATGATATCAAGATTTGTACCTTAGATTCTAAGGATGTAGTTAGACATCCACTTGTACAAAAGATTGTCAATGCTTATGAGGTTCATGAAAAGAAATCTAAAGGGGAGAGCAAGAACAAAAGGTCAGGAAGATGAAACATACTAACAGATTTTCAGTTACTCGACTAGGATATGCTATAGGCATGGCTTTGATTTTCATTATCGGAAATACGTTAATGTGCGGCCTTGCTTCTGTTTTGATAGATAAATACATTTGTATTTTTTCTATAAATATATGCTTTTTCTTATTATTTTTGCTTTTAATCATAAGAAAAAGGCTTACCGGAAAATTACCTGAGTTTAACTATATAACTTATGGTAAAATAACATTGGTTGTTCTGATTGAATGGATTTTAGTTCTGCTATATGTTCAATTTGCACCAGATTTTTTTGCACCATTTATAGTTCTACCTATTGTGGCAGGCTCCGTGCTTGATGACAGCGCCGCCAATGCCCTTAGCCTGTACTTTGTAGTTTTGGCTTCAGTTTGTGGAGATTACAACATATATATGGTGCTTTGCTATGTGACGTTGATTTCATTTGGAAATATACTTTCACATCTTTTGCAATCAGAAGAGATGCTTGAAAAGCTATTTTCACTTATCATCATATTTTCAGTTACAGTGCTGACATCTATCATTTTTTATTATTTTAACTTCCTTGAGTTGACCTTGATGGTGTTTGTATATGGTGTGTTTTGCGGCGTATTGGCCTGCGGCATTTCAGTTGTGTTAGTGCCAATACTTGGAAGGTATGTTGAGGTATCCCAAAAGGAAACCTACGAAGAGTTTTTAAGCTCTGATTTCGACTTGTATAAGGAGATTCGCAATTTTTCTTTTATAGAATTTACCCATGCAAGCAGAGTTTCTGATCTTTCAAGAAAATGTGCTCTGGCAATAGATTGCAATGCTTCTTTAGCGGCATGTAGTGGGTTTTATTATCGTCTTGGCAAAATAGTTGGGGAGCCAATGATTGACAACGCAATCAAGCTTGCCAACGATTACTGTTTTCCAAATGATGTAATTCAAATTCTTTCTGAGTACGGTGGAATTGTTTGTCTTCCAAGCTCCAAGGAGTCCGCTATAGTTCATATGGTGGACGCTGTAACAACTAAGGTGGAGCTTTTTGATGCTGATTCCATGAGCAGTAATTGGAACCAAAACATGGTAATTTATCAGACTATTAATGAGCTTTCTCAGAAGGGCTTTTATGACAATTCTGGTCTTACCATGAACAATTTCCTTGTAATTAGAGAAATACTTGCAAATGAGGATATATTAGCATGACAATTTTATTAGAAAATGAGTGCGATGCTAAATTTGATTTTGATTATGAAAAGGTGGCAAGAGATGTTATAAATACATCTATGGACCATCTAAAGTTTCCGTTTGAAGCTGAAATTAGCGTCACTCTTACAGACAATGATGGCATTCAATCTATTAACAACGAATTTAGAAATATAGACGCCCCTACAGACGTACTTTCATTTCCTATGATTGAGTACGATACTCCAGGGGACTTCAGTGGCATTGAGGCCAATGATGATTTATTTAATCCCGAGACAGGAGAAGTAATTCTTGGAGACATAGTCCTTAATGTTCCTCGTATTTACTCACAAGCTGAGGAGTACGGACATTCAATTCTTCGAGAGTATGCTTTTCTTATAGCCCATAGTATGTTACATTTATTTGGGTTTGACCACATGACGGAAGCTGAGGCAAAAGTCATGGAAGAAAAACAAAGAGAAATTCTTGATATACTTAAGATTTCTCGTGAGTAAAGCAAAGGAGAACTAATCTATGAAAAAAAAGCTAGTATCTGTAATGCTCATCCTTACAATGGCTACATCGATGATTGCTTGCGGAAAAAAGGATGCTGAGGATTCTACAGCAAATAGCGATTCAAATCCTGCAGCTGAGGATATTCAACCAGTTGATGATTCTGCAGCTTTCTGGGAGCAGACATCTGAGGATGGCAAGGTCAGAAGTTATTTAACAGGTGAATTTGTTGATCCTAAATACGGAAGACAGCGTCCAATTGCCTGCATGATTGAAAACACAAAAGCTTGTATGCCACAGCAGGGTATTTCAAATGCCGGTGTTATTTATGAAGCTGTTGTTGAGGGCGGAATCACACGTATGATGGCCGTTTTCGATGATTATACTGGACATGATAAAATTGGTAACGTTCGTAGCTCACGTCCTTACTATGTATATTGGGCAAGTGAGTACGATGCTATCTACACACATGCTGGTGGTAACCCAGCAGCTTTCGAGCTTATCGATGACAAGAACCTCGTAGACAACATCAACCTTCTCAAGAACGAAGGTAAGAAGGGTGTAAACGCAGGTTATCGTACAGGTAAGAGTGAGCATACACTTTATACATACTCTGAAGGTTTTGAAAAGGGTATTGAAAAGCAGGGTTATGATATGACTCTTCCAGCTGATTATCAGCCACACTTTAAGTTTGCACAAAATGGCAACAACCTTGAAAACGGTGAAGATTGCCAGGCTATTCAGCTTTATTACTACACTAACAAGCCATACTGGATTTACAACGAAGATGATGGCTTATACTACAGATATGAGTTCAATCAGAAGCAGATTGATGGTGAGACAGGCAACCAGCTCACAGCTAAGAACATCATTATCCAGGATGTTGAGTGGTTTACATACCAGGGCTCACAGTACTTAGGATACCTTCTTAGCTATAATGAGGGTACAGGTAAGTACATCACAAACGGTAAGATGATTGACATCAAGTGGAAAAAAGATGGTGATACTGATGTTACTCACTACTATGATGCTGCAACAGGCGAAGAGATTCAGCTTAACATCGGTAAGACATGGATTCAAGCATGCCAGAAGGAAGGCGAAGGCGATTTCACTGGCGACAACGAATTCTATGCTAACAAATCAGATTTTAGTAAGGCAAAATAATTAATATATGGCTAGCAAACGAAAGAATAGCGATGCCAGTTTTCTAATGCAGGGTTCAATCCTTGCAATAGCCTCAATAGTAAGCCGAATAGTGGGACTCGTTTATCGAATCCCACTTAAGGACACTATTGGCAAGATAGGAAATGATTATTACGGTACCGCTTACGAAATTTACAATATAATATTGCTTATTTCTTCTTACAGTATACCTTTGGCTGTTTCTAAGCTGGTATCTGCAAGGATGTCTAAGGGACACATAAAGGACGCAAATAAAGTATTGCACGGCGCCCTTCTTTTTGCGTTTATAAGTGGTCTTACAGCCTCACTTGTGGTTTATTTTGGGGCAGAGTTCTTTACCGGAACACTTTTAAAGACTCCTCTTGCTGCAATAGCGTTAAAGGTTCTTGCACCTACACTATTTATAGTGGCTATTTTGGGTGTTATTAGAGGTTTCTTCCAAGGGCTTGGGACAATGATTCCTAGTGCTATTTCTCAGATTGGAGAGCAGATTGTTAATGCTATAGTTTCAATTGTGGCAGCAAAGATGCTTTTTTCATACGGAGAGAAGGTTGGTGGCGTTCTTGGTCACCCCAAGAAATATGCAGCTGCTTTCGGTGCTGCAGGTGGTACCCTTGGTACTGCAACAGGTGCTTTCTTTGCACTTATTTTTGTCGGATTTATTTTTATTGCATTTAGAAAAGTGTTTAAGCGGATGCTTAAAAAGGATAAGCATCGCAATTCAGAAGGATACGGCGAAATCCTATCCATATTAATCTTGACTATTATCCCTGTGCTTTTAAGCACAACGGTTTACAATATAAGCTCAATTATTGACCAAGGTATATTTAAAAATATCGTTAATTTACAAGGTTACAACAAGGATGTTATCAGTGAATATTGGGGTGTTTTCACAGGTCAATATAAGGTCTTGGTAAACGTGCCGCTTGCTATTGCATCAGCAATGGCTACGTCAACTGTTCCTAGCCTCACAGCAGCATTTCATTCTGAGGATAAGGGACTTGTCAAAAAGCAGATAAACATGGCTAATCGATTTGTTATGATAATCGCCTTCCCATGCGCGGTAGGACTTATGGTGCTTGCATCACCTATCATGCAGCTTTTGTTTAAGGACGACGAGAAGTCATCTGCATTAATGCTTATAATTGGTGGATGCTCAGTAGTATTTTATTCTTTGTCTACCTTGTCTAATGGAATTTTGCAAGGTATCAACAAGCTTGCTATACCAGTAAAAAATGCTCTCGTAGCACTTGTTTTGCACGTATTGCTTTTGGTGCTTTTATTGTTTGTTTTCCATCTGCACATTTACGCTGTTGTTATAGCAAACGCTTGCTATGCATTGATTATGTGTGTGCTTAATCAGTCTGCGGTACTTAATTATTCCGGTGTATATATAGATGTTAGAAGAGTAGTGTTTGCGCCGCTTCAGGCATCGGCAGTAATGGGTATTATAGTATATCTGCTCTATAAGCTCATTGATGTAATTTTAGTACTTGCTGTATCAGACAGGCTCGCAAATGCTGTTGCCTGCTTAGTTTCAATTTTAGTAGGAGGAATCGTCTATTTCTTTGCACTGTTTTTCTTTAGAGGAATAGATGAGGAGACTCTCTTAAAATTTCCTGGTGGAAGTAGGTTGTGCGATGTGGCCTATAGATTACATTTGCTGAGGTAGTACTATGACAGAAAATAACAAGCTTTATGATGTATGTATAATCGGAGCTGGATATTCAGGACTTGTTCTTGCAATCAAACTTGCAAGGGCAGGTCTTTTGGTATGTTTAGCGGAGCTAAATAGAATAGTAGGACGTAGAATCTTATCTACTGGAAATGGTCGTTGTAATTTTACAAATAGGCGAATGGATGCTAAGTATTATTACAGCAACAGCAAGGTTGATTTCATTGATGATAATTTTCAAGAGATTTTAGATTTTATCAAGGACTTAGGTGTAGTAGAAAGAGAGTTAGATGGCTATTATTACCCAATCACCAATCAGGCCAAGACTGTCAGAGAAGCTCTTGAAAATGAAGTTAACGCTCTTGGCGTAGATATTTTTTTAGACAACAGAGTTACCGACCTTTCAAAGGTTGGGGAAAGCTTTACTGTTACAACAACTCGTCAGGAAATTCACTGCAAGAAAGCAGTTGTAGCATCTGGTGGACTTTCTGCTGCAACTCTTGGCTCGTCTAAGATAGGTTACAAGATTGCCCAGAAATTTGATCTTAAGCTAACCAGGCTTGCACCATCTTTAGTTGGGGCCACATCTAAGGATATATGCTTAAAGGACCTTGCAGGTGTCCGTGCTCTTGGTACTGTTGATTATAAGGGCAACGTCTGCGAGGGGGAGATTCAGTTTAATAAAGATGGAGTCTCTGGATATCCTGTTATGTGTATCAGCCGATTTATTGGCTTTGATGAGCTAAATAAAAGCGTAGGAAACATAGTGGTGGATTTTTGTTCTTATATTTCTGAGGATGATTTAAAAGCAGAGCTTAATAATCGTTTTACAAAGCATCCAAAGGCAACCATTCATCAGTCTCTTGTAGGACTTTGCAATGAAAAGATTATCGAGGTGGTTGTTAGCTATGCCAGAATTTATGGTGATACTATAGTTGATAAGCTTGACGATGAAGACATAGAAAATATCGTTTATTATCTCAAGCATTTTTCAATTGCTCTTTCAGGTACCAAGGGGTTTGATGCTTCTCAGGTTACAGCCGGAGGTGTAGATTTATCAGATATCAATATGGACAGTTTAGAAGCTCGTAATTGCCCGGGCCTGTACTTTACAGGAGAGGTTCTTGATGTGGATGGAATATGTGGAGGCTACAATCTTTCTTGGGCCTATACATCTGCAGATAGGGTTTACAAACACATAACTAAAGAGGTTTAAATGATTAAAATAGATCAGTTAAAACTGCATATTTCAGTGGATGAAAATAGCATTAAAGAAGCGGTGGCTTCAAAGCTTAGGATTGCGCTATCTGACATCAAGGAATTCAGCATTCTTAAAAAGTCTATAGATGCCAGAAAAAAGCCGGATATTTACTTCGTATATTCGATATTGGTTTCCTTGGACTCAAAGCTTGAAAGCAAAATTTTATCCAAGTTTAAAAAGGATAATAACGTAAATACGTATATTCCAAAAAGCTACAGCATACCTTCTGCTACAGACAAGGGCGCAAGTCCTATTGTAATAGGCGCAGGCCCTGCTGGATTATTTGCAGCATATATATTTGCTTTAAATGGCATGGTTCCAATTATTTTTGAGCGCGGCAAAAAGGTAGAGGATAGAACAGAGGATATCTTAAGATTTTGGGAGACCGGCGTTCTAGATACTTCTTCTAATGTTCAGTTTGGCGAAGGTGGAGCAGGTACATTTTCCGATGGAAAGTTAAACACTCTTGTAAATGACAAGCTTGGTCGCAACAAGTTTGTGCTTGAGACATTTGTAAAGTTTGGAGCTCCTGCCAATATTTTATATGATTACAAGCCTCATATTGGAACAGATATTTTAAAAATTGTTATTGCTAATCTTAGAAATGAAATCATAAGACTTGGTGGTCAGTTTTACTTTGAAACACAGGTTGATGATTTTGTTATTGAGGCAGGACAAATTAAAGGTGTAGTTGCATCTGGCAAGACATATAAAAGCAAGACCGTAGTTCTTGCAATTGGTCATAGCGCTAGAGATACCTTCAAGACTTTATATGAGCTTGGCTTTGATATGGAGGCCAAGGACTTTGCTGTAGGATTTCGTATAGAACATCCTCAGGATATGATTTCAGAGTCAATGTATGGAAGCAATTACAGGGCTTTAGAACCGGCAGCATATAAGCTTGCTGCCAACCTTGATAATGGCAGAGGTGTATATTCCTTTTGTATGTGCCCAGGTGGCTTTGTTGTTAATTCCTCTTCAGAGGAGAATAGGCTTGTTGTAAATGGCATGAGTTATTCCAAGAGAGACAGTAACAACGCCAATAGCGCAATTGTGGTTACAGTTGGCGGTAAGGAATTTGACAAATCAAATCCCCTTTCAGGTATCGAATATCAGCGCAGCATAGAGTCTAAAGCTTTTGATTTGTGTAAGGGCAAGATTCCTCAACAGCTTTACGGTGACTTTATAGATGGAAAGCTTTCGACCTCTTATGGGGACTTTTCTTCTGAGACTAAAGGAGCCACAGCCTTTGGTTTGCTTTCTGAGATATTTTCTCATGAAATCAACCAATCTATTATTGACGCCATGGGCACCTTTGGTACTAAAATAAAAGGGTTCAATAGATTAGATTCCATTCTTTCTGGAGTGGAAAGTAGGACCTCTTCTCCAGTTAGAATCAAGAGGGACGAACATTTTCAGGCCAACATTTCAGGCCTTTATCCATGCGGAGAAGGGGCTGGATACGCAGGTGGCATTACATCCGCCGCCATGGATGGTTTAAAAGTGGCAGAGGCTGTTTTAAATAACAATAGACAAAATTAGTTTGTTATAAAAATAGGATTTAAAAGAACAAAGTCCTAAATATAAATTCAAGAATAGGTGGGAATAATAGTGGCAGAATACACTCCAATGATGCAGGAGTATCTTAAGACAAAAGCAGAATATGAGGATTGCATCTTATTTTATCGTTTGGGTGATTTTTACGAGATGTTTTTCGAGGATGCCAAGGTGGCTTCAAGAGAGTTGGAGCTGACCCTTACGGGCAAATCCTGTGGGGCTGAGGAGAGGGCGCCAATGTGTGGTGTTCCTTTTCATGCTGCAGACACATATATTAATAGATTGGTTTCTAGAGGCTTTAAAGTTGCTATCTGTGAGCAGGTTGAGGACCCTAAGGAGGCCAAGGGTCTTGTTAAGCGTGAGGTTATCAGAGTTGTTACACCGGGTACCAATATTGACCAGATGGCCCTTGAAGAGGGCAGCAATAACTATATTATTTCTCTGTTTTATAACAGGGGTTCTTTTGGTGTTGCCTCATGTGATGTTTCTACAGCAGATTTTTATCTCACAGAGGTTGACGATTTACGCAAAATCACTGACGAGATTTTCAGATTTAATCCAGCTGAAATTATCTATTCAAAGACCATATTTGAGTCTGGAATAGATATTAATTCTTTAGCAGAAAAGATTGAGTGCGCCTGCTCAAAGCTTGATGATTCATATTTTGACGAGGCAATATGCACTAGAGAATTGCTGACTCACTTTAAGGCACATTCCTTAGAGGGCCTTGGACTTGCTGATTTTACTGTTGGTAAAGTGGCGGCAGGTTCTCTTTTAAATTATCTTAAGGAGACACAAAAGACAGAGCTTGCTCATTTAACGCATATTACACCATATACTGACGGTAAGTTTATGCTTATAGACAGCAGTACAAGACGCAATCTGGAGCTTACAGAGACTATGCGTGATAAGCAAAAGCGTGGTTCACTTCTTTGGGTATTGGATAAGACCAAGACTGCCATGGGTGCAAGACAGCTTAAGGGCTTTATTGAGCAGCCTTTGGTTTCTGTTGATGAGATAATTAGGCGTCAGGATGCTATCGAGGAAATCAACGGCAATTTATTTGATAGAGAAGAGCTTAGAGAATACCTTTCTTCTGTATATGACTTAGAAAGACTTATCACCAAGATTTCTTATCAATCTGCCAATCCTAGAGATTTGATTGCATTTAAGCAATCTATTGGAATGCTTACTCCAATTAAGGCTTTACTAGGTGGTTTTAATGCACATCTACTTAAGGATATAAATGCAGACATTGACGATATGAAGGATTTATTTCTGCTGATAGATTCTGCCATTGATGATGAGCCACCAATTTCAACTCGTGATGGTGACATTATCAAGGCTGGCTACAACGAGGAGGTAGACAAGCTTAGGGCTGCCAAGATTGACGGTAAGAAATGGCTTGCAGATTTAGAAGCTAAAGAGCGAGACAAGACAGGAATCAAGAATCTTAAAATCAAATTCAATAAGGTATTTGGTTTTTATCTAGAGGTTACTAATTCTTACAAGGATTTAGTTCCGGATTACTATGTTCGCAAACAGACATTAGCTAATGCAGAAAGGTATTATACCCCAGAGCTAAAGGAGCTTGAGGATAGTATCCTTGGTGCAGAGGATAGGCTTAACAACATTGAGTACGAATTTTTCAAAAGTGTTAGAGACACTATTGCAGGAGAGGTTGATAGGATTCAAATCAGTGCAAAGGCAATAGCCCTTTTAGATGCGATTATTTCTCTTGCTGTGGTTGCTGAAAAGAATCACTACACAAGGCCTGTGATAGATAATCGCGGTATAATCGATATCAAGGATGGTCGTCATCCTGTAGTTGAGCAAATGATAAATGCGGATCAGTTTATTTCTAACGACTGCTATTTAGATATTGATAGCAACACTATTTCAATTATTACTGGTCCAAACATGGCAGGTAAGTCAACCTACATGCGTCAGGTTGCTTTAATTGTACTTATGGCTCAGATAGGAAGCTTTGTTCCTGCTAGTCAGGCTCAAATTGGTGTCGTTGATAGGATATTTACAAGGGTAGGTGCTTCCGATGATTTATCAACTGGACAGTCTACGTTCATGGTTGAAATGAATGAGGTGGCCAACATTTTAAATAACGCCACCAACAAGTCTTTACTTATTTTGGATGAGATTGGTCGTGGAACCAGCACATACGACGGCCTTTCTATTGCTTGGTCAGTTGTAGAGCATATTGCATACAACATTGGAGCTAAATCACTTTTTGCAACTCATTATCATGAGCTTACCGAGCTTGAGGGTCAGATTAAGGGTGTCCACAATTATTGCATTGCTGTTCAGGAGTTAGGGGAGGATATTATCTTCCTCAGAAAAATCATTCCTGGTGGTGCTGACCAAAGCTATGGTATTCAGGTTGCAAGGCTTGCTGGTTTACCAGAGGATGTTTTATCTCGCGCCAAAACTATTGTTAATTCGTTAAATGAAAATGATATAGCTGCTGTTTCTGACAGGATTGCTATTCGTGAGCACATAGAAGAAAAGCTTAAAGAGATAGAGGGAATTACAATTTCTGAAAATGAGGCAGAGATTATCGCAAGTCTCAAAAATTTAGACGTTACCAAGATAACCCCTCTTGAGGCGATGAACATTTTATATGATTTTCATAACAAGGTAGATGAATAATGAACAAGATTAATGTATTAAGTCAGGAAACAATTGATAAGATTGCTGCCGGTGAAGTGGTAGAGCGCCCAGCTTCAGTTGCAAAGGAGTTAATCGAAAATAGTATCGATGCCGGTGCAACTGCTATTTCTGTAGAAATTAAGGGCGGCGGCATAGAATACCTTAGAATCACAGACAATGGTTCTGGCATAGATAAAGACCAGATTCCCGTGGCTTTTTTGCGTCATTCTACTAGCAAGATTAACGATGCTAAGGATTTGGATAACGTACGGTCTCTTGGATTTAGAGGAGAGGCTTTATCTAGTATTTCAGCTGTTGCAAAGGTAGAGTTAATTACTAAGACAAGGGATTCTTTGCTTGGTGCAAGCTACATTATCGAAGGCTCCAAGGAGATTTCTTTTACAGATATAGGAGCCCCTGACGGAACTACATTTATCATTCGACAATTGTTTTATAATACACCAGCTCGTAAAAAGTTTTTGAAATCCGAGAGTACAGAGGGAAGCTATGTGTTTGATGTGGTTGAGCATCTTGCCTTATCTCATCCAGAGATTTCATTTAAGTTTTTGCTTAACGGTAAGGAGAAGCTTATCACATCAGGAAACGGTGTGCTTTCTGATACCATTTACCAGATTTATGGTAGACAGATTGCCTCTAATGTTTTGGATTTGTTTTACGAAGGGGAAAGAGTTTCGATTACTGGCTTTATTGGCCAGTCTGTAATTGCCAGAGGAAATCGTGCATTTGAGCACTTTTTTGTAAATAATAGATACATCAAAAGTCCAAGCCTTTCTAGAGCTTGTGAAGAGGGCTACTATGGATTTTTAATGGGGCATCAGTATCCATTTTTTGTAATTAATATTAATTTTACTGACAGTGCAGTGGATGTTAATGTGCATCCTACTAAGCAGGAGGTTAGATTCGAAAACGAGCCAGAGATTTGTCAGCTTTTAACCAAAACAATCAATGATAGGCTTCGCAAGAGAGAGGATGTATTAGAAGCTCATGTTGATGAGACATCTGTTAAGACTCAGCCGATAATTATAGAAAGCTTTGTAAAATCAGCTGCTAAGTTCGACTCAAGCACTAACGACACAAAGCCTTCTAATAAAGTTTCAGACTCCAATTTTTCTTCTCAAGAAAAGATTGAGATTCCTCAAAGTGCTTCCCAAGAATCAAATGTAAAGGTAAAACTTCCTGAGCCGTTTGAGACATCTAGACTTGAGACTGTTAAAGAAAACATTACTCAGCAAATTCATCAGGATACATCTTTTGAAACAAAGTTTGCTGAGAAGAATCGGGGTGGAGAAAAGTACGAGCAAATCAGCTTTTTAGATAAAGAGGCCATTAAAGAACACAAGATTATAGGCCAGGTGTTTGATACATATTGGATTGTGGAATATGATAAAAACATGTACATAATCGATCAGCACGCAGCCCATGAAAAGGTGCTCTTTGAAAAGACTATGGCCCGCCTTAAGAATAACCAGATGACTTCCCAGATGGTGAGTCCTCCTGTGATTGTTTCTTTAGCGCCACAGGATTTACTTTTGTTTGAAAATTACAGGGATGCCTTTGAAAAGCTTGGATTTACAGTGGAGCCATTTGGTGGAAATGAGCTTGCTATTACTGGAATTCCAGGAAACATGGTTGATATTGATGCCAAGAGTTTCTTTATGGAGATTCTTGCAGATTGTAGCTCTTATAAGGCCAGCGATTCCTTTGATATGATTGTAGAGAGAGTTGCAACTATGTCTTGCAAGGCGGCTGTTAAAGGTAACAATCGATTATCTATTCCTGAAATCAAGACTTTGATTGATGATTTATTGAAGCTTGAGAATCCATATCATTGCCCACATGGTAGACCTACTATGATTGCCTTTAGTGAGTATGATTTGGGCAAAAAGTTTAAAAGGATTATCTAATGAAAGATTTAATTATTCTAACTGGCCCAACGGCTGTTGGCAAAACTGCATTATCTATAAATCTCGCCAAGGCAGTAAATGGCGAGATTATTTCTGCTGACAGTATGCAGGTGTATAAGCATATGGATATTGGTACCGCCAAGGTTACCAAAGAGGAAATGGACGGTGTTAAGCACTACCTTATTGATGCCATTGAGCCAACTGAGGATTTTCATGTTGTAAGGTTCAAGGAAATGGTTGAAGAGGCCATGGCAGAAATTTATCGCAAGGGAAAGATTCCTATTATTTGTGGCGGCACCGGATTTTATATTCAGGCTATTTTGTATGATATACAGTTTGCTGAGCAGGAGATTGACTACACCTATAGGCATGAGCTTGAAGATTTTGCAGAAGAAAAAGGCAACGAGGCTTTACACGACAAGCTTAAAAAGATTGATCCAGAATCTGCTGAGGCTATTCCAGCGGCCAATCGCAAGAGAGTAGTTAGAGCTTTAGAGTATTTTCATCAGACCGGAGAAAAGTTTTCAGTTCACAATGCCCGTGAGAAAGAGAGAAAAAGTCCTTATAATTTTGCTTATTTTGTGTTAAATGATGATAGGAAGTTGTTGTATAATCGCATAGATAAAAGAGTGGATATAATGATGTCGACTGGTTTGGTTGACGAGGTTAAGGCTCTTCTTGAAATGGGCTGCAAGCCCGGCATGACTTCTATGGATGGCATTGGATACAAGGAGATGTTAACTTACCTGAGTGGTGAGTCTTCTTTGGAGGATGCAGTTGGGCTTATCAAAAAGAATTCCCGCAACTATGCCAAGAGACAGCTTACCTGGTTTAGACGTGAAGACGAGGTTGTCTGGCTTGATAAGACAATTCTTAAATCTGATGAGGATATTCTAGATTCTATTCTAAAGACACTTAAAGAGAAAGGAATTATTAAAAGTGTTTAGCATTTATAAAGAGTTTGATATTTCTAAAGAGGTTTATGATTTTGGCCAAAAAGTTTTAGCGAACCTTGAGCCAAGATTTAAGAAAATAGATGATGTGGCTGAGTACAACCAGCTTAAGGTTTTAAAGGCTATGCAGGAGCACAAGGTTGCTGCAGAGTGCTTTAATTCTTCCACAGGCTACGGCTATGACGACATTGGTCGAGATACCCTTGAAAAGGTCTATGCATCTGTATTCAAGGCGGAGGATGCCCTTGTGCGCCCTCAGATAACCTGTGGTACTCACGCACTTGCCCTTGCTCTTATGAGTAATCTTCGTCCAGGGGATGAACTTTTATCTCCAGTTGGCAAGCCATATGACACATTAGAGGAGGTAATTGGTATTAGACCTTCCAATGGTTCTCTTGCAGAGTATGGCATTACTTATGCTCAGGTTGATTTGCTTGAGGATGGCGGATTTGATTTTGAAGGAATCAAAGCTGCAATCAATGACAAAACAAAGCTTGTTACAATTCAGCGTTCTAAGGGTTATGCCAATAGACCAACTCTTTCTGTTGAGCAAATAGGAGAGTTGATTTCATTTATAAAAGGAATTAAGAGCGACATTATCTGTATGGTAGACAACTGCTATGGCGAGTTTGTTGAAACAATCGAGCCAACTGAGGTTGGTGCGGATATGTGTGTCGGTTCATTAATTAAAAATCCTGGCGGCGGTCTTGCGCCTATTGGCGGATACATAGTTGGTAAAAAGCAGTGCATTGAAAATGCTGCCCACAGACTTACAAGTCCTGGACTTGGCAAAGAGGTAGGTGCTTCACTTGGAACAATGCAGGCCTTCTATCAGGGATTCTTTCTTGCTCCAACAGTAGTTGCCGGAGCATTAAAGGGCGCTATTTTTGCAGCTAACATTTATGAGAAGCTTGGATTTTTATGTGTGCCTAATTCCACAGAGGAAAGATATGACATTATTCAGGCTGTATCTTTCTTAAAGCCAGAGGGATTAATTGCTTTTTGTGAAGGCATCCAAGCAGCAGCTTCTGTTGATTCCTATGTGTCTCCAGAGCCATGGGATATGCCAGGTTACGACAGTCAGGTTATTATGGCTGCAGGCGCTTTTGTTCAGGGTTCTTCTATTGAACTTTCAGCTGATGGACCACTTCGTGAACCATATACAGCTTTCTTCCAGGGAGGCTTAACATGGAATCACGCAAAGATTGGAATACTGAAATCGCTACAAAAACTTGTGGACGCTTGCCTTGTGAACATATCCCAACTGTGTTAAACTTTTAAAAGGTTTGAAATAAATTTGCAATAAAAGAGAAGAAATAAATGGAGGATAATCATGGCCAATTCATTTGGTATCGATATAGGAACCCAGAATCTCAAGATTTTCGGCGGTTCAAATAATCATATCACTAACATCAAGAACACAATTGCAGTCGTTAATAAAAATCAGATGTATTCTTATGGAGATAACGCATACTTAATGTATGAAAAAGCACCAGAGCTAATCGATGTATCATTTCCAATTGTATCTGGTGTAATTGCTGATTTTGACAATATGCAGACTATGCTCTTTGAGGTTATTGAAAAGGACCTTAAGGGCAAGCTTAAGGGAGCTGATATTTTAGTGGCAGTTCCTACAGATATTACAGAGGTAGAAAAGAAGGCTTTCGCTGATTTGTTTAGCAAGTCTAAGAACAAGCCTCATTCAATAAAGGTTTGTGAGAAGCCTATCGCTTGTGCCATCGGAATGGGACTTGACGTTTCAGAGCCAACTGGTGTTATGATAGTTGACCTTGGTGCAGACACTACAGAGATTTCTATTATTTCTCTTGGTGGCTTAGTACTTTCTGAACTTCTTCCATTTGGTGGTAACCAGATTGACGATTCAATCGTTACTTACCTCAAGAGAAGCTACAACCTTGTCATAGGTCAAAAGACTGCCAAGCAGCTTAAGGAAGAAATTGGTTCAGCTATGGAAGGTAGAGGAGAGAAGCTTACTGTTGTAGGTCGTGACGTTGTAAGCGGACTTCCTGTTGAAATGGAATTAGATAGCGACGTTATCTACAACGCAATCAAGGGAGATCTTGAGAGCTTCTGCACTAATGTAAAGCTTATTCTTGAAAAGGTTCCACCAGAGCTTGCAAAGGACATAGTTCATTCAGGAATCTATCTTACAGGCGGTACATCTCAACTCAATCAGTTAACAGATTTGTTCTCAAAGGTTACCAATATCAAAGTCAACGACTGTGATGAGCCAGAGGAGTCTTGTGTTAGAGGTTTGGGTCAGGTTCTTTCTGATTCCAAGTACAAGAAGTACGGCTACAGCATGAGAACTAGAATTTTCAAATAAAAATTTCGGCCATTTCGGCCATTTTATAGAGGTAATATGAAACAGAGAAAAGCAGGCGGAGGATTACAAAGTAAATATTTGCTTACAATACTTTCAATCTTATGTATTATGCTTTTGTTCTTTAGTTATTCCACCGGATTTACTGGTGGTCCACTGGAGACTATAGCTAATCACCTGTTTATACCTATGCAAAAGGGTATCGACTACATTGGAAGTAGTATTTCATTTTCTTCTGCAGACACCAAAACCAAACAACAGCTTGTTGCCGAAAATGAGGAGTTACAGGCTCAAGTGGATGAGCTCAATTCCAAGATTAATACCATGGAGCTTAAGCTTAACGAGCTTGATGATTTACAGAAGCTATACAAGTTGGATAACAAATACTATGACTACGAGACAGCTGGTGCGCGTATCATTGGTAGAGGTACTTCCAACTGGTTCAATTCCTTTACAATCGATAAGGGCTCGAAGGACGGTATCAAAGTCAATATGAATGTTATTGCTGACGGCGGTTTAGTTGGTATCGTTTCGTCAGTTGGTGATAGATATGCTGTTGTTAGATCAATAATTGATGATACTAACGAAGTAACTGGAACTATTCAATCTACTGAGGACAACATTTTTGTTAAGGGCTCTCTTGAAAATATGACAGAGTCCAACATGATTCTTTTCACAGACCTTTACGACAAGAAGGACAAGGTTGCTATTGGTGATGAGGTTGTTACATCCAACATCTCCGACAAGTATATGCCAGGACTTCTTATTGGATATATTTCTGAGGTTGAAAAGGATGACAATGATCTTACCAAGTCAGGCAAGATTACTCCTGTAGTAGATTTTAAGCATCTCAATGATGTTCTTGTTATTTTGCAGCTAAAGGAGTCTTATAAAGTTGAATAATTTCAAGATTCATCTAAAAAGAATATTGGTAATTATGCTTGTCATATATGTATGTTATTTACTTCAGACAAGCATTTTTTCAAGATATAGATTAGCGGGAGTTTCCCCTAATATACTTATTTGTGTTGTGTCTACCTATGGCTTTATGAAGGGTAGGAGATACGGCATCTTAGTAGGCTTTTGTACAGGCTTGCTCTTAGATATATTCTCAGGAGCATTGTTTGGCATGTACGCACTGTTCTATATGTATATAGGACTTTTAAATGGTTTGTTTAAAAAACAATTCTTTGGAGATGACCTTAGATTGCCTTTATTTCTCATAGGCACTAGTGATCTTATTTATGGAATTGTTTCTTATTTTGTATTGTTTACATCCAAGGCGAAGCCACATTTTAGCTACCACCTCATAAACGTTATTCTTCCTGAGATGGTTTACACTTTGGTTGTATCTATTTTTGTTTACTATATAATTCTCCATTTGAATAATCTTATGGAAAAGCTAGAAAAGAAAGGTTCTGATAGAATTGGAAATTATTAAGGACTTTTTTAAAAATAAATTTTCTTCACGAACTAAAGTTGTTTCAGCAGTAATGATTTTCTTTGCTGCTGTTTTAGTGTCACGTCTTTTTTACCTGCAGATTATCCGCGGTGGCGATTTTCAGGATAACTACAATTTAAAGCTTGAAAAAACAGAAACAATTCCAGCAACCCGCGGTAACATCTACGATAGAAATGGTAATCCTTTGGCCGAAAACAAGTTAGTTTATGCCGTTACCATTCAGGATGCAGGTAAATATAGTTCCAAGACAGAAAAGCAAGAAAAACTTAATAAGGAAATTGCTACTATCGTCAAAAAGTTAGAGAAGAATGGCGATAGTATTGATAATAATTTTGGTATCTACATGGATAAGTCTGGTAACTTCCAGTTCATGTATTCCAACACCAACCTTCAAAGATTTAGAGCGGATGTATTTGATCATTCAAGTCCTGATGATTTGGAATATAACGATAAGCTTGGTTTCGATGAGGCTACAGCAACTCCTGATCAAATAGTAGATTACTTGTCAGGTGAGAGAGTTTACAACATTTCTACCAAGTATGACAAGGCTCTTAGATACAAGATTCTTGTAGTGCGTTATAACATGGGGCGCAACTCATACAAGAAATATATTTCAACTGTTATTGCATCTGATATTTCTCTTGAATCAGTTGCATTTATCAAGGAGAACCTTAACGAGCTTGTGGGTGTAAACATTGAGCAAAAGTCACTTCGTAAATACAATGATAGCGAGTATTTTGCCCACATTATTGGTTATACTGGTCAGATTTCACCTAAGGAATATCAGGAATTATCTAGAAAAGATGATTCTGTTGAGGCTAACGATATAATCGGTAAATCCGGTATCGAGAAAAAGATGAACTCATATCTTTCTGGTAAAAAGGGGCATGAGTCCTTATACGTAGATAGTATGGGTAACATCATCAAAAAGAAGGATTATGTTGCTGCAGAGTCAGGAAATGATGTATATCTTTCGATTGATGCAGATTTGCAAAAGGCGGCTTATATTCTTCTTGAGCAGGAAATTGCAGGTATCCTTTATTCTAAGATTATTAATGCCAAAGAATTTGAGGCTACCAATTCCGACGTTCGTGTGCCTATTTATGATGTCTATTATTCCCTTATTAAAAATGGAGTAATCGATATTAGTTCCTTTGAGGATAGTGATGCTACCTCTACAGAAAAGGCTGTTTTAAAGGCATATAAGGCAAAAGAAAAGTCAGTTATTGCAACTCTTAAATCTCAGTTAAAGAGTGGTAACGAGACAATTTACGCTGATTTACCTAAGGAGTACCAGGCATATTCAACATATATTGTTACTTACCTTAAGAATACTGGTATTTTTGACGCGAAAGCAATTGATGCTTCCGCTGAGACTCAGATTCTTTGGACTCAGGAGCAGATGCCAGTTAATAAATACTTGATTTATGCTTTGGAGCAAAACTGGATTGATATTACTAAATACGAGACAGAGACTAAGTATGCTGATACAGCAGAGCTTTATAACGATTTAATTGATTACCTTTCTGAGAAATTAGTTGATGATATTGGCTTCCAGCGATTAGTCTATAAGTATTTACTTTTAGATGATAATATTTCTGGCTCTCAGCTTTGTATGATTTTGTATGATCAAGGCGTACTTGCTGAGGATGAGCAGACATATTCTAGGCTTGCAAGCGGTGCTATGACAGGTTTTGACTTTATGCGTAGTAAGATTAAGTCACTTGAGATTACTCCAGGTCAGATTGCGTTAGACCCTTGTTCAGGCTCTACAATTATTATGGATACCAAGACCGGTGAGGTGCTAGCCATGGTTACATACCCTGGCTATGACAACAACAAGTTAGCCAACTCTGTTGATTCGGATTATTACGATTACCTTACCCACAATTCGTCTAATCCATTGTATAACTATGCTACACAGCAGAAGACGGCTCCTGGTTCTACTTTCAAGATTGTTACTTCTACAGCCGGTCTTCATGAAAATGTTATTACGACAACTTCAGAAATCGAGGACCAAGGTATATTTACCAAGGCAAACAACAGTATTAAATGTTGGATTTATCCTCCTGGAACTCACGGTAGTATCAATGTTTCTGAAGCTCTTAGAGATTCTTGTAACTACTTCTTCAATGAAGTTGGTTGGAGATTGTCAGGTGGTGAGAGTTTCGATGAGGACCGAGGTATAAAAAAGATTAATGAATATGCTTCTATGTACGGTCTTGGAGAAAAGACGGGCATAGAAATAGAAGAAAATACACCTAACATCGCGGATAAATATCCTGTTGCTGCTGCAATGGGTCAGTCAAACCATAACTTTACAACAGTTGCCTTGGCTAGATATGCTACAGCCATTGCCAATAGAGGTACTGTTTATAACCTTACATTGCTTGACCATGTTCAAGATGCTAATGGAAATGTTATTGAAAGCTATGGTCCTACTGAAAAGAACAAGGTTGATGTTTTAAATACTGAAGAGTGGAATGCTATCCATCATGGTATGAGAATGGTAGTTGAGAACCTTTCTTCTTACGACAACTTCGATGTAAATGTTGCAGGTAAGACAGGTACTGCCCAGGAGGTTAAGACACGTCCTAACCACGCTTTATTTATTGGATTTGCACCTTACGAAAACCCAGAGGTTTCAATTGCAACCCGTATTGCTTACGGTTATACATCACATAATGCGGCTGCAGTTTCAAAGGATATTCTTTCATATTACTTTGGCGTTGGTGTGACTGAAGACTTACTTAGCGGTGAGGCTAGCGAGGTTTCAGATTCCGGTGATGAATTTACAGATTAAGGGGATAAATTATGAGTAACGATCCAGTTATCTTAAAAAGTAATAAACATGGATTGTCTTTACAGCTAGATGCAACCATACCTTTTGAGGATTTGGTAAGGGCTGTATGCAAGAAGTTTGCACAGTCTTCAGAGTTCTTTGGCGAGGCATCCATGATACTTGAGACCTTTGGAAGAGAGCTTACATCAGAAGAGGGGCTTGTTATTATTCAGGCTATTGAGCTCAATTCCAAGATAAAGGTTATACTTTTACATGAAAATAATGAATACAAGGACACAAGAATGCTTGGTCAGGTAGATAGATTCTACAAGGATGACATTTTTGAAAACGCCAAAATTATTCGTGGCTCTATTTACAAGGATGATATTGTCACCTCTGATTCAAGTGTAATTGTTCTTGGAGATGTAAAGTCTAAGGCTACCATTCAGGCCAAGGGCAATATTATTGTTCTTGGAAATCTTGCTGGTCATGCATTTGCCGGTTTTCCTGATAACACGGGATGCTATATTGTAGCCGGAGAGCTTACCTCAAAGGATGTTCACATTGGTACTGTTACTGGTCAAATTAAGATTCAAGAGAAGTGGTCTCTTAGAGTACACCGCAATCAGGAGGAGCCAGTTGGTGTTTCTGTTTGGAACAAGGAATTGCTTTGCGAGCCTTTGAGTAGTGGTTTATTAAAAAGGATAAAATAATGTTTCACAATTATAAATTTAAAAATCTTGATATTAAGTTAATAATTGCTGTTATTGCACTTACAATTATCGGTATTTTTGTAATTGGTAGTGCCAACGAGGCCAACCAACAAAAGCAGATTATTGGTATGATTCTCGGTGTAATTGTAATGGGTACAATGGCACTTGTGGATTATGATTTTATTTTGCATTTCCATTGGATTTACTACGGTTTTGTAAATGCTTTGTTGCTTTCTGTATTTTTGCTTGGAAATGGTCCAACTAACGGTTCTAGACGTTGGATTGATATTGGTATTAGATTCCAGCCGTCAGAGCTTTCAAAGATTTTGTTGATATTATTCTTTGCTTGGTTTTTCACCATGCATGAAGATGACATAAACAAGCCTAAAATAATGGCTTTGACAGCATTTTTATCAGCAATTCCATTATTATTGATTATAAAAGAGCCAGATTTATCTACTACAGTGGTCACAATGATGATTATTTGTGTTATGATGTTTGTAGTAGGATTAAGTTATAAATTAGTTGGAATAGTGCTTGGTGTATCTATTCCATCTGCGGCGCTGTTCCTTTTCCTCGTATCGAGGGAGGGGCAGACAATATTAAAGGAATATCAAGGAAAACGTATCATGGCTTGGCTTAAGCCAGATCAATATCCTGAGAGCTCATGGCAACAGCAGAATTCCATTATGGCTGTAGGTTCAGGACAGTTATTTGGCAAGGGCCTTGGAAATAATGCGGTTGACTCAGTTAAAAACGGTAACTATATCGCTGAGCCTCATACTGACTTTATCTATGCAGTAGCAGGAGAGGAGTTGGGCTTCCTTGGTTCCGTTTTGATTATTGCTTTAATATTCTTTATTGCTATCGAAATTTTACTTATCGCAAGAAGAGCAAAGGATATGGCTGGTAAGCTGATTTGTATTGGTATGGCGACACTTATTGGTTTCCAGAGCTTTGTTAATATTTGCGTTGTTACTGGATTGATGCCAAATACAGGAATTCCACTTCCTTTTGTCAGCTACGGATTAACATCACTGGTTACAATTTATTTTGGAGTAGGTATAGTGTTAAATGTTGGTCTTCAATCAAAAAATATTAATGGGAGGCTATTTTAAATGAACATTGGTTTGGTTGCACACGATTCGAAAAAGAAGCTTATGCAGAATTTTTGCATAGCTTACAGAGGTATCCTCAGCAAGAACGAAATTTTCGCAACTGGAACAACTGGTAGACTTGTTGAAGAAGTTACCAATCTTAGTGTACACAAGTATTTAGCAGGACATCTTGGTGGTACACAACAGTTAGGTGCTCAGATTGAGCAAAATGAAATTGATTTGGTTATTTTCCTAAGAGATCCTCTTACAGTTAAGTCTCATGAGCCAGATGTCAACAATATTGTAAGGATATGTGATGCAAACAACATTCCTCTTGCAACTAATCTTGCAACAGCAGAGTTACTTATCAAATCACTGGACAGAGGGGACCTTGAATGGCGTGAAATGTATAAATAAACTATTGTCTTTTATTACTATCTTAGCTTTGTCTTTAAATTTTATTGGATGCGGCAAAGATAGTAGCGATGTTACAAAATATAATGTCTACGATACATCTTATGTTTACGGAATTACCAGCGGAGGCTCTAGTTCCAATGTTGATTTTTTTGCAAAGGATTTATGTGTCGCAGGCACTGATGACTTAGGTGTTTCCAATGTAGATTCCCAGGTGGCAGGCGGTGCAGGTGCATTTAACATAGATAAGCAAGAGGTTGTCTATGCGCAGAGTATGCATGAAAAGATGTATCCAGCGTCCACAACCAAGATTCTTACTTGCTATATTGCTTGTACCAAGGGTAATCTTGATGATTACTACACAGTTAGTGCTAACGCAGCCAATCAGGCTAGCGATTCATCTGTTATTGATTTAAAAGCAGGAGATGTTATTTCTCTTAGAGATTTACTATATGGATTGATGCTTCGCTCGGGCAATGATGCTGCTGTAGCTATTGCTGAGGGCATATGTGGAGATGAGGCAACCTTTGCTGGTGTTATGAATGAAACAGCTCGTTCCCTTGGGGCTACCAATTCTAACTTCATAACCTCCAACGGTTTACATGATGAAAATCATTACACCTCAGTTTATGACATGTATTTAATCCTTAATGCTGCAATTCAAAACGAAGATTTCTACAAGATTTTTACTTCTGATACTTATACAGCTACCTACACTAGTGGAGGACAGTCTAAGACTGTAGAGTGGTCCACAACCACTCAATATCACAGTGGCAAAGTTAAGACGCCTGTAGGTTTTACTATTTTAGGTGGTAAGACTGGTACAACTGGTGCCGCAGGTTATTGCCTTGTGCTTCTTTCGGAAAATGAAGAGCACGACAGAATTATTTCAATTGTCTATAATGCTGATTGTCGTTCAAATCTTTACTTGTTAATGAATGAAATATTGAGTAATTATTGTATATAAGTTGTTTTTTATATTTAGGTTTTTATAGCGATATGCTATGATAAATATATAATAATTCAAGGGAGGTATTTTGACATGGTGGAGATAATTTCAGGCGAAAAGGGCAAAGGCAAAACTAAATACTTACTAGACAAAGTTAATAGTGATATTCAAAAAGTCGATGGTTCGATAGTATACATCGACAAGAACAAGAAACATATGTATGAGCTCGATTCCAAGATTCGTTTGATAAATATGGGGGATTATCCAATCGAATCGACAGATGAGTTCCTTGGCTTCCTAAGTGGAGTCCTTTCTCAGAATTCTGACATACAGGAAGTTTTTCTTGATAGTTTCCTTACCGTATCTTATGCAGATACTAATGAAGGCGTTACAGTAGCCCTTGATAAGCTTGATAAAATTTGCAACATGTTCAACGTTAAATTCGTACTCTCGGTTAGTAAAAACGAAAAGGATTTGCCAGAAAGTGCTAAAGGCAAGATTGTAATTTCATTATAGTAACTAAAGGGGCACATTTAGTGTCCCTTTTTCCTTGTATTATTTTAGGGCAAAACACTTGAATTTATGAAGAAGAGAACAACCAATACTTATGACAAACAAATAATTAAATATCCGAAGCAATATCACATTTCTATTGGTTTTATTATAATAGGCGTAATATTTATCTATGTAATTTATCATCTTTACACCTATATTACAGCTGACAACACTACCATTTACGAGGTGTCCCAGGGCTCTATTTCTTCCAATTTGGAGTACAATGCCCTTGCCATTCGTCAAGAGCAGGTAGTAAACGCCGAAAACAATGGAGATATTCTTTATATAGCTGAGAATTTTGGCCGAGTTGGGGCCAAAACCAAGATTTATGCTCTAGATACTTCCGGTGAGATTTTAAAATCTTTGGCAAAGTCTAGCGAGGATTCATCCAACAAGCTTAGTGATGAAGACTACTCCAAGATTCAAACCAACGTTTCCAATTATGTTGTTGATTACAACAACGTTACTTTTAATAGGGTTTACGGCTTCAAAAATGAGTTAGTATCCCAGGTTGAGCAGCTGTATACTGTTTCTGCTATGGAAAAAATGGGGGATTCTTTGGCTGATGCCATTAATTCAGGTACTTTTTCCATTTACAACAGCCCATCTCCAGGCCTTGTTGTTTATTCAGTTGATGGTTTGGAGGATATTACTGTTGATTCTTTCGTGGCAGATAGCTTGGATTTTACCAAGTATTCATCTACCAACCTTAAAGCGCAGGAAAATATTCAGGCTGGCCAGCCAGTCTATAAATTGATTACTTCTGATCATTGGGAGCTGGTGTGTGAGATTGATAAGGGATTATATGATTCCCTTCAGGAAGAGACCTATCTCAAGATTCGTTTCCTTGAGGATGAGGTTGAGACTTGGGCCACAATAAGTTTTAGAGAGCAGGCCGGCAAGTATTACTTGATTCTTTCATTGGATGATTCTATGGATAGATATGCTGACTCTAGATATGTGCATATTAAGCTTATAGACAATAATACTTCTGGACTTAAGATACCTAATTCATCAATTGTTGAAAAGGAATTTTATACTATTCCAAAGTCCTATTCTATGCAGGGCAATAACGATGATGAGATGGGATTTGTGCTTAAAACAGGTTCTGATAATAAATATATTCAACCAACAATTTACTACGAGACTGACGATTTCCTTTATATAGATGGCACCAATGTAAAGCGCGGCGATAAGCTTGTGAAGCCTAATTCTAACGAGCTTTATGTAGTCGGCACTGATATGGGCAAGCTTCAGGGTGTTTACAATGTAAATAAGGGATATGCAGTGTTTAAGCAGATTGAGGTTATCTACCAAAATAACGATTATTCAATTATCAAAACAGGTACCAAGTACGGTATTTCTATGTATGACCATATTGTTTTGCAGGGCAATGATGTCCAGGAAAACTCAATTATAAATTAACTGTTAGGAGAAATAAAATGAGAAGTGAAGAACTAAAAGCCAATTTAGCAAGTGTAGAAGAGCGAGTAGCTGCTGCCTGCAAGAGAGCAGGACGAGATAGAAGTGAGGTTACTTTAATTGCTGTTAGCAAGACCAAGCCTGTTGAGGATTTGCAGGTTATTTATGATGCTGGAATTCGTGAGTTCGGTGAGAACAAGGTTCAGGAGCTTACTGGTAAGATTCCAGAGATGGCTGATGATATTAATTGGCATTTAATAGGACATTTACAGCGTAACAAGGTTAAGTACATAGTTGATAAGGTAAAGCTTATTCATTCTGTTGATAGTTATAGATTAGCAGAAGAGATTAATATTCAGGCAAAAAAGAAGGGAGTTGTATGTGACATTCTTATAGAAGTCAACGCAGCCAATGAAGCAACCAAGTTTGGAGTTAGATTGGAAGAGGCTAAGCAGCTTTGTCAAGAAATTTCTCATTTAGATGCTGTTCACATCGTCGGTTTGATGACTATAGCACCAAATGTAGTGGTTTCTGAAGAAAATCGAGCAATTTTTCACAAAATAAAGGATTTATCGGTTGACATCCAGAAGGAAAACATTGATAATGTAGATATGAGAATTATATCTATGGGTATGACCAATGATTTTGAAGTAGCCATAGAGGAAGGCGCCACACATGTAAGAGTTGGCACCGCAATATTTGGACAAAGAAACTATAATATATAAGAGTAGTAAAAAAGGAGTGTTGTTATGTTTGAAAGAATGCTTGACGCAATGCATCTTAGCGACGACTACGACGATTACGAAGACGACGAATTATATGATGAAGAGGAACGCGGATCCTTCTTCAACAAGTTCTCAAAGAACAACGATGAGGAAAGACGTCCTATTTTAAACAAGCCTTCTGATAGAGAGCCAAGAGCATCTAAGCCAGCGCCAAAGATTACACCAATGCGAGGTAAAGGGAAAGGAACTGTTATGGAGGTATGTGTTATTAAGCCATCTTCATTTGAAGATGCTCGCGAAATATCAGAGACACTTTTAGCTGATAGAACTGTCCTTCTAAACATGAAAGGTTTAGATTTAGGAGTAGCTCAGCGTATAATCGATTTTACATGCGGTACTTGCTATGCTATTGATGGTAACCTACAGCGAATCGAGGATTACATCTTTATCATTACACCTGCAGGAGTTGAGTTGTCTGGTGATTTAGCAGGAATCGTTGATGCGTTTGATTTCACTGGAATTCAAACCGGATTTTAATTAAACTATTAGCACCAGATTTTATCTGGTGCTTTTCTTTTTCTGTGTAATTATATACATGGGAGAACTATTACTAACAATTAGAGACTACAGGAGAGAATATGGCTAAAGAATTACTTATAAACTACGAAGGAAAGCCTTGCTACAGCATCTGTTTAAGGCCTAATTTTGATGATTTACTTACTATTTTTAATGAAAAGGTCAACAAACAGTATGATTCTATCTGTATAGTTACAGATTCTACTGTGGCAGGACATTTTCTTACTGAGATTGTAGATATTTTCAAGCAGACTGGTAGTTCTGTAACATCATTTAGCTTCCCAGCTGGCGAAGAGTCTAAAAATCTGGACACAGTAAGTATATTATATGAACATTTAATTATTAAGAAATTCACCAGAAAATCGCTACTTGTAGCACTCGGTGGAGGAGTAGTAGGAGATTTGACTGGTTTTGCTGCCAGCACTTTTTTACGTGGCATAGATTTTATTCAGGTGCCTACTACCTTGCTTTCACAGGTTGATAGTTCAGTTGGTGGAAAGACCGGTGTAGATTTCAATCGCTACAAGAACATGGTTGGTGCTTTCTATATGCCAAAGCTTGTATATATGAATATTGGCACATTAGATACTCTTGATGATTACAATTTTACCTGCGGTATGGGCGAGGTAATCAAAAGTGGTCTTATAGCTGATAAGGACTTTTACCTGTGGTTAAAGGACAATTCAGAAAAGCTTAAAGCCAAGAATTACGATACCTTGGAGTACTGTGTTTACAAGTGCTGCAGTATCAAGGGTCACGTTGTTGAGGTGGATCCTAAGGAGCAAGGCATTCGAGCTTATCTTAATTTTGGACATACTCTTGGCCATGCTATTGAAAAGCTTTGCAACTTTACAACAGGTCATGGTCAGTGTGTTGGTCTTGGTATGATTTGCGCTAGCTTTTTATCTACAAAGCTTGGATATATCACTGAGGACGAGGCCAATGATATTACTGAAACTTGCGTATTATATGGTCTTCCAACTAAGATTTCTGGTATGACTAAGGAGCAAGTTTTAGAGGCATCCAAGTCCGACAAAAAGATGCAAGGTTCCAAGGTTAAGTTTACTGTATTAAAAGCAATCGGCGAGGCTGATTCTTATTTAGATTTTACTGATGACGATTTAATTGAAGCTATAGAAAAGGTGCTGGATTAATGTTTTACAAAGTTAGACGATCTATCTCAATGATATATGCCATTTTAATAATTGCAGTATTAGTCAATTTAGACCAGATTACCAAGCAATATGCAATTGATAATTTGATGAACAAGGCAGATATAAAGCTTATACCTGGTGTTTTACAGCTTCATTATCTTGAGAATACTGGGGCTGCATTTTCTTTGCTGGAAGGTCAGCAAGTCTTGTTTTTTGCACTAACGCCTGTATTATTAATTTTACTTTTAATAATACTTTTTAGAATGCCTGCACAAAAGAAATTCTTATATCTAGATTATATTATTATATTTTTGTCTGCAGGGGCAATAGGTAATTATATTGACCGTGTTTCAAATAACTATGTTGTTGATTTTATCTATTTTTCGTTGATAGATTTTCCTGTGTTTAATGTTGCGGACATTTATGTTACAGTTGCAATATTTTTCCTTTTAATTCTTATTTTGTTTTATTATAAAGATGAGGATTTAGATGAGATTAAAAATAACTTAAAGGTAAAGCGAAATGGATGAATATTCAATCGTGATTGAAGAACCTTCTGAGGAAGGCATTAGAATTGATAAATATTTAGCATCTGCATTGCCAGAAAAGTCACGAAGCCATTATCAGAAAGCAATTGATAATGGCCTTGTTTTAGTTAACGGGAAAGTCGTTAAAAGTAAATATCAAACTAAGCTTGGTGATGAAATCGTAATTACGATAGAGCCTGTAAAGGAAATCGATATTCTGCCCGAAGATATTCCAATTGATATCCTTTACGAGGATGATGATGTCATTGTAGTTAACAAGCCAAAGGGCATGGTTGTTCATCCGGCTCCTGGTCATTACACTGGAACATTGGTTAACGCTTTGATGTATCACTGTAAGGATTCTCTTTCTGGTATTAATGGAGAGATTCGTCCTGGCATTGTTCATCGCATTGATATGAATACAACAGGTTCACTATTAATATGCAAAAACGATAAGGCTCATAATGATATTGCGGCTCAAATTAAAGTTCATTCGGTAAATCGTATTTACAAGGGAATTGTAGTTGGAAATTTTAAAGATGAAGAAGGTACTATAGACGCACCTATAGGTCGCAATCCTAAAGACCGTAAGAAAATGGCTGTTGTTTCAAATGGTAGAGAGGCCATAACTCACTACAAGGTTTTGGAGCAATTTAAAGGCTATTCTTATGTGGAGTTTAAGCTTGAAACAGGGCGTACACATCAAATCCGCGTTCATATGGCATCAATTGGCCATCCACTTGTAGGCGACGATGTCTATGGAAAGCCTGTTAAGAATTTGCAAGGCCAAACCTTACACGCTCAAACCCTTGGCTTCAAACAGCCATCAACAGGCGAATATGTAGAGGTAAATGCGCCTTTACCAGATTATTTCGAAGAATTGCTGGAGAAATATCGTAAAATGACTTAATTACTATTTTATATAAAGGTAAGCATGTAGCTATCAAGCTCTAAGTGTTTCCGAAGGAGACGTGTTAGTCGACGAAGGAAATATCTTAGGCTTGAGAGTGTAACATGCGTAGTTTACAGAAAAACTTATTTGTCTTTCTTACTGAAATCTACTGCGTTTCTCGCAATTCTCTTGTGCTCATCTTCAATTGCAGCGTAGTAGTCGATAGTTGTATTGATGTTTTCGTGCCCTAATACGTCTGCTACAAGCCTAATATCGCCAGTTTCTCTGTAGAGGGCAGTACCATAGGTGCTTCTGAGTTTATGAGGCGTAATTTTCTTGTTTGGAACAACGATTTTAGCGTATTTCTTGACCAAATTCTCAATTGCATCAACGCTAATTCTTTTGCCCTGAAGAGAGTAGAAGAGGGCGTTTTCATGGCCTTCAACAGCATTAATATATTCTCTTTCTCCGTTAATATATTCCTTGAGAGTAGCAGCAACATCGTCGTTGAAGTAGATTATATCCTGGCCGCCACCTTTACGAACGATTGTTAAAGAATTAACATTAAAATCTACATCATTTAAATCCAGGCCATTGCATTCACTTACACGAATTCCAGTATTTAGCATAAGAGTAAGGATTGCCAGGTCTCGGCCACGTGTTTTTTGATTATATTTGCGTTGACGTTCGCTGGTATAGGCGTTTCCATTGTCTATGGCTTCAAGAATTGCCTGAACCTCGTAATTGTTCATACGAACTATATTTTTATCTTTTTTAAGCTTTGGTAAAGCAACTAATTGAGTTGGATCCTTTTTAACGTATTCACGAACTAATAGATATTTGTACATACTACGTAAAGGCGACATTTTACGTGCAATTGCTTTTTTGCCGTTTTCGTGTTGCTCACCAACAACATTTAATTCAAGGTAGCGTTGATATTCCTCAATATCATCTGCAGTAATTTTATCCAAGAGGCTGTAATCAATTTTTTTGACCTCCATACCTGCAATTGTAGGGTTGGATGCAATTAAAAATCGAAAGAAAGTTAATAGGTCATAACTATATGAAATTAAAGTGCTGGTTTGCGTAGTTTGTTCTTTAGAATAAATAAAATCAACAGCAGGTTTAGGAAGCTGTGATATAAGCTCACGTAATTTTATTTTTTGTTGTTTAGCTTTTGATTTGTAAAACTCTGAATCTTTACCCATAAAAACCTCCATATTAAAATCTATCGAAAAAGAGTGGATATTGATAAATCCCTTAAAATCAACCTTTTTATATGCTTTCTATCGGAAAAACAGATATTTATCCGATAGATAATTATATCATTATAATACTCTCTTTTACTTAAAATCACAAGTGAATTTTAAAATTTAATGCTATTTTATTTAAATAAAAAGAGAATCTAGAGGCGATATACTCTCTTGACTCTCTTTTTGATAAAAATATTTATTTCACCGAAAAACTACTAATATTTTTTACGGATTAATTTTGTACACTTGTGTATTAAACTTTGATGGGGTTACCGATTTTTTTTTCAGTGGTTTATGGGAATCATTATTTGCTTCAATAGTTTCAGCAGATTCAATGTGTATAGGTTGATTATCTTTTATAATTTCGTCAATATTTTTATTTTTTAAAACAGGTACAGGTGGTAAATCTTTTATATATTTGTATTCTAACAGTTCATTTATTTTTTTTATATTGTCATCATTTATATTTTTATTTAATTCGTTGAGCTGATCTTTTATTATACTGTTATTATACTGAGTTTTGATTTTTATATGTTTAATATAATCTTTTACCAGTTCATTGTTACAACTTTTTGGAACAATTAGACAATGATTTAGTTCTTTAATTCGTTCATCAATATTTAAAATGATTTTATTTATAACTTCTTTAAATTCTGGATATACAAGGATGCAATTTCTTAGATTATTCTTCGCTTCTTTATAGGATTGTGTTTTCAAATTTATTTTTGAATACAATTCAAAAATTAGTGTATATAAATCTTCAATTTTTTTATAATTTTGTTCAGTTTCTATTTCTGAATTACTTGTGGTATTTATGTTTTGTCCATCTTGATTTTCAGTATGATTATTCGTATTTTTTAAGCAAGATGATATAATCTCATTTAATCGATTTGAGAAGTACTCTTTTATTTCTAAAAATGTCTGGAAGTCAAAATCTCTTGGTGTTGTTTTGTCTAAAAATTTGTATAAATCTTTTTGTAAATCTACTAAAGGAGCTCGCTCTAAAATATATGCGTCATTATTATTTGACATATTTATATATTTTTTTATGAGTTTATTTAATGATGACATATAATCTGAAAAAAATATACATGCTTCTGCTTTTATTTTGAATTCAGTTAGTTTGGTGTTTATATCATCTGTACTATATTGATTTGTGTTTAGTTCTTTGAGAAAATTATCAATTTTATTATATAGATTTTTAAATTCTAATTCAAAATATTCATAGGTAAACATATCTTCGCGGCATTTCTCAATTTTTCTATTTATTTTTGATAATAAATGATGAAATTCTGCTAGTTCGTTATCATCTAATAGAGTTGCATAATGCACTTGTAAATTTTGTTCTACTATATTTTCATTTTCTGGTGTAATATAAACAGGCATAAATTTTACCTCCTTAAAATTCAATTAACTCCTCGTTCATATATATATTCAAAAAAAATATTACGTTTTTTCCAAATTTGATAAAAAATAGCGACGAATTTATCGCCGCTATTTAAAAACGTATTTAAATATTCAATTTTTGAAAATAATTTTGCTGCATTTTTGAGGTGTATTCCGGCTGTTTTTAATTGCCGCATATGTATTCTGCGATTCTGACCCATTTAAATTATTTTGATATATATCATTATTATAACTATTACCAACTTGTATATCGCTACGAGGAGGTACAACATATAAAGCCACATAACCGCCATTCTTGGGCATTATTGTAACTTGTTTATCATTTGTATCGTAAATATGTTTAGCATCTACCTTTAGCCAAATTTCTTGTCCATCATTTGTATAGCAAGTCATAAAATTTTTACAATCTTCGTCTGTAAATAAAGGCAACATATATGAATCTGCTATTGGAAATTGTGTAAAACCACGAACGCCAAGTTTGGTAATAGGATGCTCCTTTGGTAAAGGATGACTTATAATCTTGTCATATACAGCTTCATACGAATCAGTTTGTTTTATATAATTAATTGTAACTTTAGACTCAAATACATCGTAAATATTATCTTTATCTACTCTTAAATAAATTTCTTTCCCATCATTTGTATAACATGTCATAAAATTTATACAATCTTCGTCGGCATATAGAGGCAACTTATATGAATTTGATAATTCTGATGTCGTAAACCCGCGAATGCCAAGTTTTGCAATAGGATGATTTTCTGGTAAAGGATGACCTTTAACTTTATTAGTTTTTTCCGGATTAATTTGTTCTGATACATCTGTAGCTTGATTATTTGTATAATTATCAACTGGTTCTTTTCCTTTGTACGAATTTTTTGAAGCCTGTGGCACAGTTTCAAGTTCGTTTATATGGCTATTTGACGATGTGCCTTCTTCTATATTCAATCTTTTTTGAGGTTGTGTTATTGTTTCAAAATCAATGGAATGCTTTCTACTAGTTGAGTCATTTTCAGTTGAGGCATGTATTCTTGATCTTCTTATTCGTTCAATAATTGTTTTTATAATATCCTTTTCTTCTTGTGATATATTATTATCTGAGTTTATGATAGTTGGATTTTGAATATATCTTTCTATAGCAGCTTTACCAAATATATTTTTCATTCTTAAAATTATTTGTTCGTCGGAGAGATTGTGGTTGTCATTTTTTAATTCTTGTATTAAATTAACAATGGTTTTTAATGGATAACAACCAAATGGAATATCTCTTTCAGAAGATATTTTTTCCTTGGTAAAGTATTTATTAACGCTACATAAATAAAGAAATATGGTTTTTGGTTTTAAACCATTATTATTTAGTATAAATTTGCAGATTGCCTCAATATTAGAAATCTTTTTTAGATTGTTTTGGATTGTGTTTTTATCATCATATAAATTAAAATCAAATATTTTTAAATACCGCTTTATACCGCTTCTTTCAAATGTTGAGTAGTTGTTTATACTATGTTCTATCCGTTGATTATTCTTTTCAAAATTTTGTTTTTTGAAAATAAAACTATTAAACGCATCTTTGTTTTGACTAAGGTTTTTATCAATAGTAAATGATTCTTTACTATTTTGCATCACATCCATTATTTTATTATAGCAATCTTCTGATGAGTATTGTTTACCTGCATTATAACAATCATGGATATATTGTGTCTTCTTATTATCAATAGTTTGCCATATTTCGGACCAGTTATAAGCTTTAAAAGGATTAATCAATCCATTATTAGAATTATTTGCTATGGTCTCTTTGTAAAAATCATTTAAAATTTTTATTATTTGATTTTTATCAACATTGTTATTTAGAAAGAAATTGCACATTAATTCATAATGTATTTCATTCATACTTTTAAGATAATTTATCGAAAATACAGTTTGATAATTTGTGAGAAAATAATCAAAAATTCCTTTTCGAAGACGATACATACTAATTAGGGCTTTTTCTTCTCCATATTTAGTAATCGATTCTTTTCTATTTAAATAATCTGTCAAAATACAGTTTTTATCATTAGGTAATTGTGCCATAATTATATACCTCCTAAAAATTTTCTTTGTTCATTTATATATTCAAAAAAAAATATTATTTTTTCCCAAAAATGATAAATAAATAGCGACGAATTTATCGCCGCTACTAAAACATATTAAAATAAATAATTATTAATACTACACTTCAAATCCCATGCCATGCTGAATGACACCAGTCTTCTCTCTTCCCATGAGCCTCTTCATTAATTCAAAGGATACGTTAACAGCTGTCTGTGGGCAATATGATGTAATGATATTGTCATCAATTACTATTGGTTCATTTACTACGTCAACGCCAAAGCCGGCAAGTTCACTTTGTCTATAGGCATCACATAAATGATAGGTAGTTCCTCTCCTACCATTTAATGCACCACTCTTTCCTATTGGGAGAGCTGCTACGCAAATACCAGCAATAATTTTGCTTCTATCGTTAAACTGTCTAATGAGCTCAAGGAATCTTTCGTCGTATGCCTCTTCAAAATAGCCATAGAGATGGTCTCCACCAGGTATAGCAAGTGCATCGTAATCATCAACGTTAATTTCTGAAATAAGTTTATCAACTTTAATCTGCGTACTCCAAAACGCACTTGGAACTGACTCATCAAATCCGCAAGTATCAACTTCTACGTCATAGCCGAATTCGCTTTTAGCCCAACCAGCCACATCGTAAAAAGGAGCAAACTCCATCATTTCAAAGCCTTTGCAACAAAAAATAAGTATCTTCATAATTAAAATAATTTCTTTCCTATCCAAATGCAGATACAAGCTCCTACTACTGCTGTGACAAGGCTTCCTATTCTGCCGTTAGTAGAAATACCAAGCAAGCCGAAAACAAAGCTTCCAACAGAGCCACCAAGAACTCCAAGAATTATATTTTTAATTAATCCAGATCTTTCGTTCATAAATGTAGTCGCTAAAAATCCAGCAAGCGCTCCAAACAATAAACCAAATAAAATATTCATCTGTATTTCCTCCTATTACTCTTCTATTCCATGTCTTGATAAAAAGTTTAATGGAATAATTGAATACACTTATTATAGGCATATTTTCCCCTATTTTAAAGACATATCCATGAATAATATTATTAAATAATTATAAAATTTTGGATTTGCCCTTGAAAATTAAAATTGATTGTGTTACAACTGTACTATAACAGGTAATACACAACCAGAAAGGAGGCAGAAATGAAGAAAAAAATCGCTTCTATCGTAATTGCATCTGCGGTACTGTTTGGAACAGGAATTGGTGTTGTTGCGAAGGAAGCAGGTAAAGAACAGACTAATGTTATTGAAACTAATGCATTAGCTGAAAATGGAACTACTGTTACTGAAGGTAATATTAGTACAGATACAACTGATAATAACGCGACAACAGATACTACTAAACCTGCAGAAGCTACTACTGACAACAATGACGAGGCAAATATTACTGTAGTAGACGGAAACAATGGTAGTTCTACTGAGCAACAGGATCATCAGCAGCACCAGAATGATGGTTCTAGCAATGTAAATACTGGTGCAGGGAATAATGTTAATTCAAATATAAGTACGAATACGGTAGAATCAAATGCTTCTACTGCTATTTCTACAAATGTTGAAGAATCCGTTAAATACGGAGAATTCATTTATAATGGAGTTCACGTTAACATTAACAGCAAGGACGATGTGGTAAGCAAACTTGGTAATGGCTACGTAATGGAAGACCTTGCAGTTAATGCAGATAGACTAACAGCTCACACCGCAGATTTTTACTATTACAACTTTGGACCAGATCCAAACAGCATGAAGGACTCAGATATGTATCTCACTTATTGTAAGGATAATGGCGAAAGTGATATTTATGACACTATCATTTTTAGCGACAAGGTTGTTTTAGCTAATGGAATCAAGGTAGGCGATGATATTAATTTTGTTAAGAAGACAATGGGTAAGCCATCTTTTGAAGATTCAAAGGAAGGATATTTAGACATGAGATATAAGACAGAAGCAGTTACCTATTACTTCTCTTTCAAGGATGGAAAAGTTGCTTCAATTATTATTTCAAATAATAAGCTTGAGAACAGATACTGTCCTTCAGAAGAATATTAAAAATCATCGTATTTATGAGAATTTTACTATTACATATTTTTAAATAAGCCCCCCTAAAAGTATAACTCACATAGATATGGCCCCCAGGTAGTCAATCCTGAGGGCCATCCCTTTTATAAAATATAAATTGTAATCATATAAGGCGGACTTTATTTAATTCCATATTCAAGATGTACAGTAATTGTCGCTGTCTTATTTCTTGAGCTGGAATCAAATGCCCCATCATACGAATAGCTGCTTGTACCTGTATTTTGCGCGGTTATTTGGAAAACACCAAGAGATGAATTTTTAAGTTTACCCAGCTTAGTGTTGGTGTTTTTGGCAATAATATCAATGCGTTCTTTAGCGTTTTTAGAAGCTTTATCAATCAAATCAAGCTTTAATTCATCAAGCTTTGAATAGTAATATTCAGGCAAATATGACTCAAGCTCTACTCCTTGATCTAAAAGAGTTGAGATTTGTCTAGAAATCTTTTCAACCTTATCGATGTCTGAAGATGTAACCTCAAAGCTTTGAGTTAAGTTATAGCCATCAGGTGATGAGCCAATATAATTGCCGTTAACATCATAATTATCTGAGTATGTGCGACCTATGCCGACTGGATTGAACACCATCTCATCCTCGGTAATTCCGTTGTCAAGTAGATATTGTTTTACGAAAGAAGAATCTTCCTTCAAAGAATCATAGGCTTCCTTTGATGTGTAAGCTCTAGCAGAGAACTCTCCTCTCCAGATAATTGTATCTGCTTCAAAATCAACGTTGGCGCTACCGGTTGCTGTAATAGCCTGTCCGCTGTCAGACCTAAAATGATAAAGTCCAAATGCAAGGGCTCCAAAGCTAAGCACAATGCAAATGCCAATAATTAACGCAGTAACCCAACTAATCTTCTTTTGTTCCATAACCCCTCCTAATAACAAATTATTTGATAAATTTAAGTCTACTCCATAAGTAAATATGTGTAAAGGAGAAAAGTTAATACACACATTTTTATTTACTATATATCATTATCTGATATAATAAAACAGCGGAGGAACGATGTTATATGAAAAAGCAAAACATTTTAACAATTGTAATAATTGCACTTCTGATTGTAGTGGCTGTGCTTATATATATATTTATGGGTGATAAGTCTATATCTACTCAGCAGACTATATCTACCACTTCTGAAGATGCACCAGTTGCCAGCGAAGTCGGCGAGGTAATTTATAATGGTGTGCACTTCAATATCCATTCGGGTTTATCTACTCTTAAAGAATTCGGCGAACCTACCGAATATCTTAGAGATGTTGTTCAAAATGACTCAAGTGATCCTCGTACTAACAAGGGTACTACTTACTACTACTATACATATGCTCAAACAGGTCAGGAAGACAACTATGATATTTACATCACTCTTTGCGAGGACAGTGGTGTTACTCAAGTGTATGATTATATTATTTCCAGCAACAAAGTTTCATTTGTTAATGGAATCACTATAGGTAGCACATTAGATGAAGTTGTTGCGACTATGGGAGAGCCAACTAGTTTTGATGATTCACGTTCTATGATTCTTTATAATTATGAAACTGGTCCAGTTAACATGACATTTATTTTTGATAAAAACAGGCTTTACAGAGTAATCGTTAGCAACAATGCTATTGTAGATAAGTTTTGTCCAGACTAAGATCAAGGAGACTTTCCAATTTTGTTAGTCTCCTTTTTTAATACTTTCATTACTATTCAACCTAATAACGAGAAGCGGTAAAAATATATGTTAAGACTATCTAAAATTATCCAATAAAGAAACATAAATATATTTATAATGTTATTGACATATGCTTAATATTCGAGGATAATTTAACCCGTTTGAAAGGAGATTGTTTTTATGAAAAAGAAAATTTTATCATTTGCTGTTGCAGCTACTCTTCTTTTATCAGGTAGCATAAGCATAGCATCGAATTTTGCCCAAGATAAGGTTGTTAAAAAGACTACTGTTGTTGAAAATAAGGCAATGGCAAAATCATCTAATAAGAGAGGTAAAGGATATAGACCACCACGGAAGCCTGCCTATCGTATCCCAACAGGAGCTGAAGGTGAGATTTCATTTAATGGTTGTTATATAAATTTAAACACTGACAACTCAGTTTTAGCTGGACTTGGAAATCCTGATAAAGCATGGATAGAAGGCCCATATACATCATATGATGCTGCAACTAACACAACTAATACTTATCAGTTATATTGTTTTAGCTATACACAGCTTAATGGTCGTTTATATATGCCTGCAAATTTGCAGTTGTATTTTGTCAGAGAAAATAATGGTACACCTAAATTTTACAGCTGTACTTTAAGCGGTAAAGGTGCAATGTACAATTATTTTACTTTTGATTCTCCATGCACAACATCGCAGGATATGGAAGCAGTTGAAGGTATGAATTATAACCAGTTTGGCGCTTACTGTGCATGTCAGACAATTTATAGTTATGTTAAAAGCAATGGTGCAATTGTAGATTATGAATTTAGCTTAAATGAGTTGCAATCAGTAACAGTTAAAAATTCTCTTTTTGTAGATAAATTTAAGAGATAAAATTTTATAGAATAAAAAATAGCCCTTAAGCTACAGATATATCTTTTGACTGGATTATGGTCCAGTTAACCTGGTATATACTTCAGCTTAAAGGGCTATTTTTTAACTATTTTTCAATAAAGCTATATACTTATACAAGCATCTAATTTGTTTTTTATTTCTGCTTCATCCACATCCTTACCGATGAATACAATTTGATTAAGTCGGTCTCCATATTTCTCGTCCCAATCTTCTAAAATGTCAGGATAATTGTCAAAGACCTCCTGCTTTTCCTTTTCATCAAAGGAAGCTACCCAGTTAGAGACAATTGAAATTGAGGCATTTCTACCTGCCTGCTCAAATAACTGTACATGAATATCATCATCAGAAAACCAAATATAACCCTTGGCTCTAATGATTTCTTCTGGATAATCCTCTAGAAATTCATCGAACAAATCATGGTCAAATGGCTTGATATTTTCATATACAAAGGATTTGATTCCGTACTCTTCTATTCCTGAGTCTTCCAGTGATTTCTCACGATTAAGAGCCTGCTGAAGCAATGATGAATTCATGACTTCATCGTAATCAAATTTATTTCCATTAAAAATCAAATTAACATCAATTACTCCATATGTAGCTTCAATTATATTAGCCTTTTTTTGAAGTTGACGAATGGATTTTTTGACTTGCGCAATCTTTTCTTTCGGAAGTAAATCGCATTTATTTAAAATCACAGAATTGCAAAATTCAATCTGATCCATTACAAGGTTAATGACATCAGCATCCTCATTGGAATCATTTTCCATGTCATCTAAGAACTCGCTGTAAATCCTATCGGCGTCAACAACGGTTGTAATAGAATCTAGATAAAAAGAAGCCGTAGTGTCTTCTTGGTACATTAAAAAGCCCTCTGCTATTGCTGCAGGATTGCTTATTCCAGATGCTTCTACAAGAATTCGTTTAACCTTCTTGTCCTTGGATAATGCTTCAATTTGGGTCATAAACTCTTCTTGGAGCGTGCAGCAAATACAGCCATTGGAAAGCTCCACCATCTTATACTGATTTACAAGATTATCCTTTATTTTGGAAGCATCAATATTTACGCTTCCCATGTCATTTACGATAATTGCCAAGCCTTGGCTTTCTTTACTCTTTAATAGCTCATTAATAACTGTTGTTTTGCCTGAGCCCAAATATCCGGTAATTATAGTTACAGGTTTTTTATTAAAAAACATATTGCCTCCTGCTACTTTTAAATATCTAAAATTAGATTACATCAATTATTTCTTTTTCTGGCTTATCACATGCCTTGACTCTTGTTACATTGCAAATTGGAGCCTCAACATTGAATTTTTCAAAGAATTCTTTTTGGATTTCGCCTTCTATTTCTACCCAGCTATTTTCTTCTATATAATCAGCCCCATCAAAATCGCATATTATGCCAAATAAGGACAAATCGTTAATGCAGCATGTCATAACCTGCCTTGTGGCTAAAAATACGTCTTTACGGCCATCAGAAGGTTTCTTAACTTGGGCGATAAACTTGACCTTCTTTCCAACGTATCTATCTGGATTTTCCATTGAATCAATATAAAATGTAGAAAATTGATCATCTACAATATTAATTACATCATCATTTATGTTGTAAGGCAAATCTTCGTCAAAGCGAATATTAAGTTCCTCTCCTTCTTTGTCTCTAAACACAACATTTATGTTTGGATTAGCTGCACGAATATTTCGACGGAAGTTAGCAAGCTTATCCATTACGGAGTCACAGTTATTTACAATGGCCATGTATGACTCTTTAATCTTTTCTGATAGCTGAGCCTTCATATTCTTAGAGTACATTTCAAATGTAGCTCCATCAATGATAAGAATATGCATTATATCATCCCAATACCAAGGTAAATCAAGCTGCTGGTTAGACCACATTCCGTTGTATTCAATAATAGTTCTTGCTGGCTTTACTTCGCTTTCTATGGCAGAAAGATGCTCTGAGTTAAAATCCTTTGGATCTTCGATATAACGAACTTGGACATTTAAATTGTCCATTAAATAGTCATCATATTCCACATCGCCATCTTCGCAAACTACAAGCAATGTAGTTTTATCTATTTTAAAATATGCTTCCTCTATCAGAGTCTGAATAAAGGTTGTCTTTCCAGCATCCATAAACCCATTAACAAAATACACTTTGCTCATATCTTATTCTCCTATAATTTCACTTAAACACTGCATTTTGTATGTTAAAACTATAGAACCTTAATGTCAATTAAAACAAGACATATTTATTGTTTTATAGAAAAACAAGCAATAAAAAGCGCAAAAAATACCTCTAGGCACTGGCATACCTAGAGGCTGTAAAAGGAGTCTAATAACTTCCCCAAGAAACCCGGTTAGAAACTCAGGGAAAAGGAAATAAGCGATATTAAATTGCTGCTGCTAAAGCTCTACCGAGCTCTTTGCAAGCTTCTTCGGCTGCACCGTCTGGAGCATCTTGGCACATAACGCCCTCGCCGCCAACAACAGTTGCGCCTGCAGCTGTCATGCGGTCTACCCAGTCGCGCATCCACTGACCGTCTCCCCAGCCATATGAGCCGAAAAGACCAATTGTTTTACCTGAAACGAAGCCTTCCAAATCTGAAACAAATGGCTCCATCTCTGCTTCCTCGAGAACTTCGGCGCCCATTGCTGGACATCCAAGTGCAAAAGCCTTTGCATTCTTAAGTTCATCTATAGAAGCGTCAGCTACGAATACTACGTTAGCTTCTTTTCCTGCAGCTGTTACACCAGCTGCTACAGCATTTGCCATGCTCTCAGTATTTCCTGACTGAGACCAAAATACTACATTAACTTTACTCATGACATCTTTCTCCTTTGAAATAAAGTCTGCGGACCATGTCGTCTTTTACTTTGTCGAATTGTGAAAAGAGCATTCTAGCCTGTTCTAAATTCTGGTAAACTTTCCAATAACCCGACAAGATAAAACCATCGCCGCCATTTTCTATGAAGCCTTTTACATCACATAGTGGATATCCTAAAAACACTCCCATCTCATGAGGAAAGTCCTTTCTGTTATGGACATATGCATCGTATCTTTCCTTGAACTGTCTAAGTGACTTTCCAAAGTCGTTAGCATCATATCCATATTCAAGAAGAAACTCACAAACTTCATAGCGTGATAAGTAATTCATGAGCATATCTTTATTGAACACCAAGAACACTACTCGATTTCTATCATAGACTAATCGATACCCCAACAATCGATGTTGTCTAAGAACGTATCTAACGTTGTCCTCTTGCTCTTTAGAGATAATTAGAAGATTGGAGGTCTTTAATCTTGCGATTGTAGGTGCACACTGCAGTGCAATCTGCAACTCTATTTTTCGCCTATCCATAGAACACAACATTCCAAAAACTTCTTCGCTCATTAAATTACTCTCTCTTATTTATTGGTTAGCTATCGCTAACTGTGGTTATAATATACTAATGAATTGTATAAGTCAACACCTAATTTTATATTTTTTTATTATTGATAAATCATCTCAAAAATAAAAGGAATAAAGGTATTGCACCCTTATTCCTTAATAGATTTTCCTATAGCTTGTCCAAGCACCACAGGCGTTTCGAGTCCCTTTGCAGATGCTTCAAGCAAATCAGAATCAATATTAACTTTATCCTTTGGTATCAGTAAAATGATTGTGGAACCACCGTATTCAAAGTGACCCTTTTCATCTCCTCGCTTGACGCTTGTCTCATCTGGTTCGTCGTTAACTATTCTACCTACAAGCATGGCGCCAACTTCCATCTGAACGCATTTACCAAACTGTTTAGTGTCAATAACAGTATACTGACGAGCGTTTTCGGTAAACACAGGTCCATTTTCAAGTGCAATGGGCCTAACAGTGTGATAAATACCAGGGATTACTACGTCTTTAGATTTAGTCCCTGTTTCAAAGTAGCTATACCTATGATAATGATTAACGCATAGACGATATATTAGGCAATAGCCACCCTCAAAGGACTCAGCTAGCTCTTTGTCTTGTAAAAGTCCCTCTGTAGTAAATATGCTTTGTTTAACGGGATATACGCTATCACCATTGATAGGTATAACCTTCAATAGTCCATCGCATGGACACACTAATTTGTCTTCATCCAATTCGATAGGTCTAAGCTCAGGCTTAATTCTTCGATAAAAGAAATCATTGAATGAATTAATATTATCTAGGATATAATCATCCAAATTAATATTATTATTATTTGCAAAAGAATTAATCAGGCATTTAGAAAACTTTGAATCCATAAATGCCCCTGACAAATCTGAAACTGGTTTTGAAATTAAAGGGCGAAGTAAAATTCGCCCTAGCTTTGTCTTATATAAAAAATCTAGAAATCCCATAATTTATCCAAATAAAATGCACAATATTGCAATAAGCTCTATAAATCCAATTGTAATAATAACTGCAAACTGTTTCTTGTTTGGCTTAGGTACCTTTAAGTTAGAAACAAAGAATAATCCTACTATAAATAAAAGCCAAAAATAGAAAATAGTAAGATTAGCATTTAAAATCCAATGTAACACTAAAGTGAGAGGGAAAATCAAAGCTGATGCTGTTACAGGAAGGCCTGTGTAATACTCCTTGCCTCTTTCCTTTGCCTCTTCTGCTCTCTCCTCAACAGTAGAGTTAAAATATGCAAGACGAACCAAGGCTGCAAGCACATAAAAGACGGCAATAGACATTAAAAGCAATATCAAGGCATAGTTATCAGGTCTATTACCTCTCTCAAGCTCAGTGAGAGTACCGTTGACTCTAAGCTGTGCCATACCAATAGAAGTTGGAAGTATACCAAAACAGATTAAATCTGAAAAAGAATCAATCTCGATACCAAACTTCTTCTCAAACTCTGTTCGATTCTTCTTGGTACGGGCAACCTTTCCATCAAATCCATCAAGCAAACCTGAAATCATTAAAAATAAAGTTCCGCAGTATGGATGACCAATACCTGTCATTGTGATGATGATACCTATCACACCTGAAATTGTAGATAGATATGTAAGAATAACTGTATAATCATATACGCCTATCATTGTTTCTTCCTCCCTATTAAATAACCTATAAGAGTAATAACACCGCAGATTGCGACGCTTAAATAAAATGTAATACCACGGCTTATCATATCAAGTTGAAAGGCCTGATTTTTAGTAAATAGACTTGAAAATCCGTCAATCATTAGGTAATCCGAGATGCCCATAGCTCCTGGTATAGGCACATAATTGTAACCAATTGTAATCAAACACTGCTTGGCAAATAAAATTGTTGAATTAACCTTTTCTCCACCTAGAGCAAGATATACAAAAGTTGGAACGATAATCTGTGATGCTCGCTGGATTATATTCCAGAAAAAAGCCTTATGTAAAATTCCTGACTGTCCATGCATAAGCTTGGAGCAGTTGTCGTAATCCTTTTCAATCTTTTGAAGCTTTAAAAGCTTGCTATCCAACCTATGAAGAAGCTTTTTAGAATGCAAAAATCTAAGAACCTTTTCCACGAATTCAAAAACCTTATCTCCTCTTCTAAGTACAGAAAAGAATAAAAGCGTTAGTAATGAAAGCCCGATAAAGCCGAGTGAAATAAGAATCTTCGCTGGTAAATGAAATCCTAAAAATCCCTTTGGATCAAGGATAATTGCAATCACTCCAAGTGCAACAATGGAAGCATTGTACATCATAACATTTAGAACCAATGTAGCTGACACTGCTCCGGCTGGTATTCCATCATTGTGCATAAAAAAAGCACTGGCAGGCTGTCCACCAGTGGCAGATGGAGTTATCGCTGAAAAATAAATATCAGAAGTACTGTAAAGTAAACCCTTTGCAAGACTTCTCTTGTATGAAATTCCCTTTAAAATAGAACATATTGCAACTGCTTCAAATAGAATGTAACAGGCGCCGGATAAAAATGCTGCAAGCATCCATTTTTTATCGGCCGATTTTATGATATCTATCAAAGTTGCAATTGACATGCTTTCACTTTGTCTTAAAACTGCCCAAATGGTCAGAATCGAAAGTATCAATGAAAAGCACATCCAGAAAATCTTTTTCTTTTGCGACTTGTCCATTATTCTTTACCCTTATCCCATATAACTAAATTCACTAAATATTATATACGTATACGAGTCAGGTAACAAGGTTTAGGGGAAATTTCTAAATATTATCTATTATCAACTTTCTCCGGATACATATCATGATTTGCCATGCGATTAAAAGCAACCTCTTCCCACTTGGTTCCAGGCTTACCATAATTGCAATATGGGTCAATAGAAATACCTCCTCTTGGAGTAAACTTGCCCCAAACTTCGATGTATTTTGGATCCATTAATTTAATGAGGTCTTTCATAATGATGTTTACGCAATCCTCATGGAAATCCCCGTGATTACGGAAACTAAAAAGATAAAGCTTAAGAGATTTACTCTCAACCATCTTTTCAGCTGGCACGTATGAAATGATAATATTTGCAAAATCAGGTTGACCAGTAATAGGACAAAGTGATGTGAATTCTGGACAGTTAAATTTTACAAAGTAATCATTCTCAGGGTGCTTATTTAAAAATGTTTGCAACATTTCTGGTGCATAGTTATCAGGATACTCGTTATTTTTATTTCCAAGTAAGGTTAATGTACCTTCGTCTTTTCTATCTGCCATATTTTACCTCTTTATAATTATTCATAAGAAATAGGGTCAACAGTTCCGTTTTCTTCAAAAGCTTTCTTTCGGTCGATACATGTGCCGCACTTTCCGCAAGCCTTGTCATGTCCCTCATAGCAACTCCAAGTTAATTCATAAGGAACTCCAAGTTTAAGCCCCATGCCAACAACTCCAGCCTTATTAAGACCAATAAATGGAGCAACTATTTCAAGCTGCTTGCCGCTACCCTCATAGATGGCTGTATTCATTGCGTCATTAAACTCCTTGGAGCAATCTGGATAAGCGTTTCCAGCGGCGTCATCTGAATGTGCACCATAGTAAATCTTGGAACAGCCCTTAGAAAGTGCTATTGCACTGGCACTTGAAAGGAACAATCCATTTCTAAATGGTACGTAAGTGCTAACAGGCTTGCCGTCAGTCTTTTTTAATTGCTCCGAGTATGCCTCTTCTGGAATTTCTTCATCTGAGTGCTCTAAAAGGGAGCAATCGCTAAATTGAAACATTGTAGATAAATCTAGTGTGATATGTTCAACTTTATAATAATCGCAAACTGAATTTGCTGCCTCTATCTCTTTTTTATGACGTTGGCCGTAGAAAATTGAAAGACCAATAACATTTTCATTGCCATATTCCTTAACTGCCAAGGCAAGACAGGTGGTACTATCTACACCACCACTTATTAATACTAATGCTTTCATTTTGCCTCCAAATTACTTAATTCTTTGAATCAAATCTTTATCTGTCTTAAATCTACCGCGAAGTGTCTGAGTGTATGTTTTAGCAGAATTATTTTTGATTCCTCTAGCGGTCATACAAGAATGCTTACCTTCAATTAAAACAGCAACATCTTCTGAGCCTGTAACCATCTGTATAATCTCAGCAATGTCATTGCCGATACGCTCTTGAAGCTGAAGTCTCTTTCCAACCATATCTGCAATACGAGCTATCTTGCTAAGACCAATAACTTTTCCGCAAGGAATATATGCTACGCTGACTTTCATATCATACATTAAAGCTAAGTGATGCTCACAGTAGCTAAAGATTTCGATGTCTCTAACAACAACCAAATCCTCCATGTTATCCTCATAGTAGTCCTCATCGAAGGTCTTGTTAAACATATCAGCAATCTGCTGATTAGTGTAATTCATGCCCTCGAAAACTTCCTCATACATGCGGGCAACTCTAATTGGAGTATCCTTTATGCCAGCACGATTTGGGTCGTCACCTAAAGCAATTATTATATTTCTAATGCTTTCTTCAATTAAATCTCTGTTTATAGCCACTTTAAACACCTCTTTCGTTTGGGTCCCAAATAAATTTGTGCAACTGAAGTTGCATACGTATATCATTTCTCTTGTTTGTTATTAAATAATCAACCATATCTGCCGGCTCAATGCGACCAAATACTGGACTAATAATAACCTTTGCCTTGGTAGATAAGTGATATTTATCAACTATCTCAACTACTCTATCAAGCTCGCCCACATTAGAGCATACAAACTTGACTGTATCCTTAGGCATTAAATATTTAAAGTTATTAACATCCATATATTGCTCCATGCCGGAGCCTTCTAGCTTGTAATCCAATGTAAAAGCTGGTGGATTATTGATATTATGGAATGGTTCGATTGAAACACTTCCATTGGTTTCAATCTCAACCCTTATATCAGCTTCCTTAGAAAATCTATCTAGCAAAACATCAATATTATCAGCAAGTAAAGGCTCTCCTCCGGTAAGAGTAACTCTTGTAACTCCCGTGCCTTTAACGTAGGAAATTATCTCATCCTCAGTCATAGCCTCTGCTGGTGTATCAGAAGAACAGGCCCATCTTGTATCGCAAAAGCTGCAGGACAAATTACAGCCTCTAAGTCTTATAAATACTGCCAATTCTCCAGCGTGTTGTCCTTCGCCATTTATACTTACAAACTTCTCTACTACATTAAAAATCGCCATATATTCCTTTCGAATTTCAAATAAATTTAGAAAATCTATGCGCGATAAGTTGCGCAGTTATTTGGAGTCTCGTAAACTGTCACCTCATCAACATCAAAGCCGTATGAATCAAACTTTTCATAAAAATATTTAGAAAAGTTCTCAGCTGTAGGTCTGAAATCAACGACTCTCATTAAAAAGCCCTCACCTTTTAGAGCAACTTCAGTTGTCTCCTTCAACGTTCCTTTTTCATAGATAAAGGTGTGATCAAAGAAATCTGTCTCCTTTTTAAGGGCATTTTTAACGTCATTAAAGTCCACAACCATACCCTTGTGTTGGCCATCTTGTTGAAGACTTTCTGCCTTTACTCTCAAGACAACTTTCCACCTATGACCATGCAAATTAGAACATTTGCCTTCATATCCATATAAAAAATGTGCTCCGTCAAAGGAAGCTTCCGATGTTAAATAATACATAAAAACTCCTAATTAAAATAAAAAAGGCTATATGGAAGCACCATATAGCCAGAAAATACCTGTATTAAAGTTGATTAGTCCTGGTTTTGTTTAGAGGCAGGATGGTACAAACGAACTGCCTTATTAAATTTGTAATTAATAACTGTCCTCAGACCTAGGTATGATACTATCTATTAGCTGTTATGTCAATAGGTCTGGTGAATTATTAGAATTAACAAATATGCCGTATTCTTCCATGGTAGAAATGATTGTGCTGCGAACTAAATCTGCAACCTCAGGAGTCTTCATATCCTTGTATGTATCATAGAAAATAGGCTTGCCAAAAATAACCTTGGTTGTAACAGGACCAGGCTTAAGACTATTGAATGCTATATATGAATCAATGAGAGTTACAGGAATAATAGGCGTCTTGGCTCTCATTGCGCATTTGAAGCTGCCTGGCTTGAAACGCTGAACTATATTGCCGTTCCTATCATAACCACCTTCAGAAAAGAGAATAAAGCGCTTACCCTCTCCCAACTCCTTGGTGATTTGGTCCATAATCTTGATATTCTGTCGTACGTCATCTAAAGCCAAACGCTTGGCTCCAAGTAAATCAACTAGTTCTCGAACTAAAAATCCATAGGACTTGGCCTTGTCCATAACAAATGTGCATGGATTCTTATGGGCATACATAATACCAAGTGCATCGTACTTACCCTGATGGTTGGGATACATTACGTATCCGCCCTCCTCAGGAAGGTTCTCCGTGCCATATACGTCGGTAGAAATACGGGCACTGTGCATAAGATATTTAATGAACTTGATTGCATAAGCATATCTGACCTTTTCAGGATACTTTTCCTTGTGCTTGAACATCTTGCGCATGTCTGAAACAATCTTAGGTCCACGCTTTAAATTTAAAATAATTGCCATTAAAAATCGTAACATAGCTCACCATACAAAATATAGGAATAAATTAAATATAAAATCTACATGATGTATTCTATCACAACTTAATGAGCAATGTGAATACTAAAGAAGAATTGTTAACAATTTAATTTATCATCAAGCAACTAATTAAAGCTCATCGTATGAATAATATTCAATAACAAGATAATTGCCTGCTGTAATATCATCAGATAAAAGATGATTCATGCTCTTAACGTTTTTAATAAAAGTCTGCTTGTCTGTATAGTCAGGGCCTGTAAACTTATCTGCGATAGTCCAAAGTGTATCCCCCGGTTGAACCTCATAGCTGGTGTAATAAGAATAAATCTCTCTAGTGGTGTCGGCCTTGGCCTTGATACCGCCAAAAGTCATTGCAACGATGATGGATGATATGACTGCAATTGCTAACATAATCTTGCGATTCCTAACTATTCGCTCTGCTCTAGTATTGGCTCTCATAATAAACCTCCAAAAAGATGTTCGAAAACGTTTGTTCTGAAATCACTATACATTCCGAACAATCGTTTGTCAATACTTTTTTCGAACAAAATTTCGGAAAATTTGTTTGCAAAAATATGTTCTTTATGTTATTGTTAATTTAGTAAATTTGAAAGGAGAATTTTTACTATGGCTTATGGCAAGATTTCTGCAAAACAACGTGAAATACTTGAAGTTATCAAAAGCGAGATTTTAAATAGAGGCTACCCACCAACAGTTCGTGAGTTGTGCGATTCATGTAATCTTAAGTCTACATCTTCTATCCACTCACACTTAGAGACTTTGGAGAAGAACGGCTATATTCGCCGCGACCCATCCAAGCCTCGTGCTATAGAGATTGTAGATGACAATTTTAATATGGTTCGTCGTGAGGTTGTCAATGTACCTGTTGTAGGCAATGTCGCTGCTGGTCAGCCACTTCTTGCTGTTCAAAATATCAACGAGTACTTCCCTATTCCTGCAGAGCATATGCCTAATCAGCAAGCTTTCATGCTCAAGGTAAAGGGCGAGTCTATGATTAATGCCGGTATCTTAGATGGCGATACAATCATTGTTATGCAGCAAGACACCGCCAAGAATGGCGACATGGTTGTTGCGTTAGTTGATGACAGCGCTACTGTCAAGACATTCTACAAGGAGGATGGTCACATTCGTCTCCAGCCTGAGAACGACAATATGGACCCTATCATTGTAGACAAGTGCCTTATCCTCGGCAAAGTTTTTGGTGTATTCCGCTTCTTCTAGTGTATGGATTGAGGCTGTACATTATTTTTTGCAAAATTTAACTCCTTACTGGTGTTGGTAAGGAGTTTTTTTCTATCCTTATTTCTTTTTCTTCCCATAAGACATTCAACTTTTTATTGGTTGTTTTTTCCTTGAATACTATATATTCAAAAAAATATTTTTGTTTTTTCCAAAATCAAATAAAAAGTTTGATTAGTCATATAACAAAATAAGCATAAAAAAGAGCCTTTTAGGATGCTAGAAGCTAAACCCAAAAGGCTCTTTTAAATTTCAAAGAATATATATTTTATAATTCTGAAGCGTCTATAAGGATACCATCTTTCCAGATTCGCTCTAAATCATAGAACAATCTGTCTTCTTCGTCGAAAAGATGTACAATCACATCCTCGTAATCCATAAGCACCCATGTGCTTTGACGATTGCCTTCGATGGATTTTGCCTGAATACCCTGTTCAAAAAGAACACGGTCAACCTCGTCCTGCATTGCATTAAGCTGATTGATATTTGAAGCTGAAGCTACAATAAAGTAATCTGCCATTATGCTTATTTCTTTAATATCTATAGCCTTTACATCAATGGCTTTCTTATCCTCAAGTGCTTTGCAAACAATCTTTGCCATTTCTCTAGATTCCATTATTTACCTCGCTCTTTCATTTCTTTAACGTAATAATTATATGTATCAATTGTAGTTGGATCCACCATATCCGAATTGGAATTCAAATAATTAACAGAATCCTCCAATATCATAAACAAGCATTTATCCAAGTCCTCATAAGCAACAGTCCTTAGTACATCAAGTCTAGGCTGCTTATCACGGCTTGGCTCAATATAGTCCGCTATATAAATGATTTTATCTAGCAGATTCATATTTGGGCATCCGGTTGTGTGAACCTCAATTGCATGAGCTATTTGGTCATCATAAACCTCGTATCTAGTCTTGCAATAAAATGCTCCAACCTTGCTATGAAGAAGGTGTGGATACTTATATTCTACGTCTGTAATTGGAATATTATTCTTCTCACAAACGCTAATGCGTTTTTCATCTGTAATACACTTGGCGCAGTCATGTAATATGCCGGCTACCATAGCGGTAAAAGCTGGATAATTCCACCTTAAAGCCAACGAATATGCAGTTGTGGCAACTCCTAAGGTATGAACATATCTACTGGTCTTAAGTTCCTTTTTCATAAGGGCGCCAAGATTAAGCACATCATCATAGCAATACTTGAAAGGACTATAAAGATTATGCTGGTAAATATACTCAATAATCCTAGAATCAAGCCCCTCTCTCACTGACTCATCTTTATAATAGTTAGCCCTAATAAATGATGATGCCAAATCATTAGCTTGATAATCTAATAAAGAAAAATTACCAGAAAAAGAATTGTTACAATCTGACAGAGCCTGATTAATTGCTTCTTTATCATCTCCTATTCTTGGCGCAACAAGAATAGTTGCGCATTCAGAAATAATCTCTGGCTTAACCCATGACTTAAAATTAAGGAGACTATCACTACCCATAATAAAGAATATCTCATCATCGGAATATCTTTGCTTGTATTCTGTCATGGTGATAAAAGAATAACTCTTTCCGCTGCGATATATCTCTCTTTCGTCTGTGCATAAATTAGGATAATCCTGAATGGCAAGCTTAACCATTTCAAGTCTACATAAATCTGGAATATCCGCAGCCGTATCCTTGTGAGGAGGCGTTCCGGCCACAAGAAAGTACACCTTATCTAAGCGATATTGCTTTAAGGCCGTTAATGCTATCTCTATATGTGTTTTGTGAATTGGGTTAAATGTCCCGCCGTATACGCCAATTCTCATGCTGTCTCCTTTAAAAGATTACTGTGGTAACTTAATAACCGGCTTTTTAGCTGGTCTATAAAGAATAATCTTTCTGCCAATAACTCTAACGACCTCAGAATGTGTACGCTCAGATAAAACCTGGGCAATTCCCTTAGGATCGTCAAAGCAATTTTTTAAAACATTAATTTTAATAAGCTCTCTTGCTTCAAGGGCCTCATCAACAGCAGATGTATACTCTGGAGTAAGGCTAGCCTTTCCAATCTGAAGAATAGGATTCATATCAGATGCAAGAGATGATAAATATGCTCTTTGTTTGTTTGTCATTTCAAAACTCCTTTTAAGGAATATTATTTATAATAATCGAACACTAAACCATACATTCTAACAGTATCGCCCTCTTGGATACCCTTTTCCTCAAGAGCCTTGAGAATACCTTGCTCCTTAAGGAACTTTTGGAAGAAAAGGAAGCCCTTTTCAGATTCAAGATTTGTGTAACCAAGCATCTTTTCAATGCGAGGGCCTTCAACCACATATTCTCCATCGGAATTGATTTCAACGGTGTATGGTTCTTCGCTAAATGCACGGATAGTTGGGTCGAATTCCTGCTCGTAAACAATTGGCGCATCATCGCATGTCTCAAGTAGTCTTACAACCTCGTATAACAGCTCTTTAACGCCCTTTCCACTAACGGCCGATATAGCAAAGACCTTGATGCCTTTAGGCTCAAATTCAGCCTTTAGCGCCTCAATTACCTCGTTGGAATCTTCACCAATTACATCCATCTTGTTGGCTGCAATAACCTGTGGCTTTTTGAGAAGTTCAGAGTCATATGCTTCAAGCTCAGCTGAAATAGTCTTGATATCCTCAACTGGATTGCGCCCCTCGACTGAAGCACCGTCAACCATGTGAATAATAACCTTGGTTCTTTCAATGTGACGAAGGAACTCATGTCCAAGACCGATTCCCTCTGATGCTCCCTCAATAAGACCTGGAATATCAGCAATTACAAATCCGTTAATATCATCAACATCTACAACACCTAAGTTTGGAGAAAGTGTTGTAAAATGGTAATTTCCTATCTTTGGTTGAGCGTTAGTTACACGGGAAAGGAATGTAGACTTACCAACGTTTGGATAACCTACAAGACCTACATCAGCAATTACCTTAAGCTCTAAAATAACCTCAAGCTCAATTGCATCTACACCTGGCTTGGCATACTTTGGAGCCTGCATAGTTGATGTTGCGAAATGCTGATTGCCAAGGCCGCCCTTTCCACCTGGAAGTACAACCTGACGCTTGTTGTCACCGGACATATCTGCAATAACCTTGCCACTAACAGCATCCTTTATAACTGTGCCTTCGGGAACTTTAAGAACAATGTCTTCGCCGTTCTTGCCGTGACAATTATCCTTGCCACCCTCTTCGCCTGGTTCAGCTGCAAACTTTCTACGGTGTCTATAGTCTGTAAGAGTGTTAAGTCCTGGGTCCACCTCGAAAACAACGTCGCCGCCTTTACCACCGTCGCCACCATTAGGGCCACCGTTTGGAACGTACTTCTCGCGGCGAAAACTTACATGACCATCGCCACCCTTACCTGATTTTATAATAATTTTTGCTCTATCAGCAAACATAAAAGTATCTCCTTAATGTTACTATTCACAGTGTATAAATTTATAAATTTATTCTTGTCAAGCTTGCTTGTAAAAGAATAATTTATAAATTTATACAAACTTGAATAAGCGACTTCGACTTTTATGAATAATTTTAGGTGCGTAAGCACCGGGAAAGAAGTAAGAATTACTTCAATTATGAATAAAAGTTAAAGTTACTGTGAATAGTAACTATAAATTACACTTCCTAAACTTAAAATTGACCCGACTACATAAGTGAGTCGGGTCAAATAATTACTGTTCTACTGGATAGACAGAAGCCTGCTTCTTGTCTCTACCTTTTCTTTCGAAACGAAGTACACCGTCAACTAAAGCAAAAAGTGTATCATCTCCACCGAGACCTACATTGTTGCCTGGAAGAATCTTTGTACCACGCTGTCTGTAAAGAATATTGCCAGCCTTAACGAACTGACCGTCTGCTCTTTTAGCGCCTAATCTCTTAGAC
>JAILGH010000060.1 GCA_024697025.1 Pseudobutyrivibrio sp. | reverse complement strand
AGAATCTCTGCAGCCATAGCTGCTGAATGTGTCATACCTGAGCAACCAATTGTCTCAACAAGAGCTTCCTCAATAACACCATTCTTAACATTTAAAGATAATTTGCAGGCACCCTGCTGTGGAGCACACCAGCCAACACCGTGTGTGAAACCGCTAATATCAGAAATCTGCTTAGCGTGTACCCATTTTCCCTCCTCAGGGATAGGAGCTGGTTCATGCTTTGCGCCCTTTGCTACAGGACACATGTTTTCTACTTCTTTTGTGTAAATCATTGTAGAACTCCTTTCTTATTTGACTGTATATGTCTATTGTATAAGGAATCTCCAGAAACAAGCCTCATACAATCCAAAAATGTAATTGCTACTTACATTATTGACATATCCATAAACACCGCATTACGGCATTATCGATAGAATTTTCTCATATTCTAAAGATTTAGTAAAGTACCCAAACGCATTTTGTTAAAAAAAAATCAATTGTTTTTGCACCGAAAAAATTCTATGAAAATATTCCAATTGAAATTGAGTGGAATTACTGTAAAAAGTATTTTAATTTTTCTTTACAATATTATCTGCGCTCTTGAAAATGCTGTCTGCTTCAACCACTCCTCTTACTGGAGAAAGTGGATAAATGTTGGAGCGAGGACATACAACTGTGCCAGGATTAAGCACTGAATTGCAACCTACTTCAACGTTGTCTCCGAGCATGGCTCCAAATTTCTTTAATCCTGTTTCAATTTTTTCACCATCTCGTGATTTGACAACAACTAAAGTCTTATCACTCTTAACGTTAGATGTAATTGACCCTGCTCCCATGTGAGACTTGTAACCCAAAACAGAATCACCAACATAGTTGTAATGTGGCACCTGAACATTGTTAAACAAAACTACGTTTTTTAGCTCTGTAGAATTTCCAACTACACAATTCTTTCCAACGATAGCTGAACCTCTTACGAAAGCACACTGTCTAACCTCTGCATCCTCATCAATGATAAGAGGTCCATTGAGATAAGCCGAATCAAAAACCTTTGCAGACTTAGCAACCCAGATATCCTCTCCTCGCTTCTCATAAACGTTAGGATCAAGTGTTGGTCCCAGCTTTTTAATAAAATCAGAAATCTCTGGAAGCACTTCCCATGGATAATCCTTTCCTTCAAATAAGTCCTTTGCGATAGTCTCATCTAAATTATACATAGATTTAATTTTTGCCTGTTCCATTGAAATTATCCCTTTCTCTTCTATCAATAATTTATATTTAGCTTATTTGGCATCTGAATAGTTTTCAAACTCGAACTCCGTGCGGCCCTCTTCATTAAGCTTTAATCTAGCATCAAAGAATAAACCTTTTTTGCTTAAAAATCCAGATATAAGGTCTGTCTTTTTCTCATTAATTAATTTAACGAATTGCTCCTCAGGAATCTCAACCCCTGCCACCTTGCCTAAGTAAAATGGACAGCTGTCCTGATTGTCTCGCACATTGTTTTTGCATTTGTATCCAAAGTGATTTTTGATGATTGGTGCACCGCACTTTGGACATACCACACCCTTTAGCTCAGTTTCGTTGTCTTCAAATACAAACTTTACACCTGAGACCTTGCCATTCTCATCCTTAGACAAAGCAAGCTTGGCATCAAACTTAGAGCCTTTCTTGGACTTAAAGCCTGTGATTGTATCAGTAATACCATTTGTAAGAAGCTCCTTAACCTGTGCCTCCTTAAGCTTTACGCCAGCAATCTGACCAACGTTAAACTTGCAGGAATGGTCTGGGTCCTCTCTATTGTAATTGCTACAGCCGTATCCAAATGTAGTAACAACGATTTTGCCACCACAGACTGGGCAGACTACATCCTTGATTTCCTTGGCCTCTACATTATCGAAGTCAAAAGTAATCTCATGCTTTCCTGTCTCCTCATTTTTCTTGAGAATCAAAACCGCATCAAACTTCTTTCCCGATTTACCCTTAAAGCCACGAATAGTCCCAGTCTTTCCTTCAGTCAAAAGCTGAATACAATCATTTTTAGAAAGTTGCTTTCCAGCAATCTTTCCTATCATAAAGCGACAGCCCTTCTCTGGCTCGTCCTTATTGTAATTGCTGCAGCCATAACCAAAAGGTGTCTTAAGCATCTCGCCACCACAATCAGGGCACTTCACACCTTCAAGCTTTTCTCGCTCTATTCCATCAAAATTGAACGAGAGAACTTTCTTGCCCTCCTCATTTTCTTTTAGCTGGATGCGAGCGCTAAACTTCTGGTTACTCTTGGACTTAAATCCAGTAAGCACATCTGTTATGCCATCATTTAAAAGCGTAGTAAGCTCCTCCAAAGACAGCTTGCGACCTGCAATCTCACCAACAGAAAAATAGCACTGATTCTCCTCTTGGAACCTATGCTCACAGGCAAATCCATAACCAGTCTGCACAATGCTTCCACCACAAACTGGACACTTAAGCCCTTCAACATATTCGGTAGGCGTCTCAGAAAAATCAAAGGAAACGTTGAACTCGCCCTCTTCATTTTTGCCAAGTCTAAGCACCGACTTAAAAGGCTTGCCGGACTTGCTCTTGAAGCCCTCTATTAAATCGGTCTTGCCCTCTGTGATAAGCTTTTTAAACTGGTCCTCCGGTAAATCTACGCCGGCAATCTGGCCAACACTGAATCGGCATTTAACCTCTTCGTTGCTGTAGTTGCTGCAGCCGTAGCCAAAGGAGGTGGTGGTAAGCTCGCCACCGCAGGCCGGACACTTGAGACCAAGAGGCTTTCTTGTGGCAATGCCCTTGGAATCCTTGCCGGTAAACTGGTTGATATTTAAAGCAATGGTCTGAGTCAAATCCTGCTCAATCATGTTTTTGGTTTCGCGACGGATGTACTCTTCTAGCTCATTTCTGTAATCAGCAAACTCAACTGTACCGTTGATGATGCCCTCAAGACCTTTTTCCCAGTTGGCAGTCTGCTCCGGCTTGAGAAGACTTGGAGTTGTAAGCAACACAACCTCGTAAATCATCTCACCTAGCTTTTCAGGAGTAATCACCTGAGTCTTATTGTTTTGATTGAGATAATGAATGCGCACAAGCTTTTCCAAAATCTCCCCGCGGGTAGCTGACGTACCAATACCTGTGGTCTTAATCTGTTCTCTAAGCTCCTCATCCTCAATAAGCTTTCCTGCATTTTCCATGGCAAGGATAAGAGAACCAGATGTATATCTCTTTGGTGGAGATGTCTTGCCTTCCTTTAGCTCAAAGCCGTTAACCTGAACCTCATCACCAATGCTTGCTGCATCAACAAACTCCACAAACTTTTCTTTTGAAAAATCATCCTCCTGCTCTTCGCCATCCTCGTCACCCTCTGCCTGCTCTGCGCCTTTAGCTTTTGGAATGCCTGCAATCTCAAGGTATCCAGGTTTAACTAAAAGCTTGGCACCTGCGAAGAACTTTTCTTCATCTATCTGAACGGTAATCTTGACGTTCTTGTACTCAGCCGGTGGATAGAAAATTGATAAGAATCTGCGAACAATCAAATCGTAAACCCTTTGACTAAGCGCTGGCAAATTCTCAATGCCATTACACTGGCCAGTAGGAATAATCGCATAGTGATCTGTAACCTTGCTATCATCTGTATAACTTGTCTTTTCAATTCCTACAAATTTCTTATCCTGCAATATCTCATGGACATACTTTGCAGTCGGACCGTAACCCTGCAAACGATTGAGGTTCTTGGTGATTTCTTTAGCAACAGCAGTTGTAAGAACTCTAGCATCTGTACGAGGATAGGTGGTGTACTTCTTTTCGTAGAGCTCCTGAATTATGTTAAGTGTTTGGGCTGGAGAAATCTTAAAGCGCTTTGAACACTCCGACTGAAGCTCCGCCAAGTTAAACAGTAAAGGTGCCTTCTTTTTAGAGATACCTGACTCTTTATCTATAATAGAAGCTTTTTGATTAGTTAAATCTTCAATTAATTTCTCCGCACTTTTCTTTTCCTTAAATCCATTACCCTTATCGCCATAGAGCAAAGGTGATTCAAAGTATTTGGAACCCTCAACAGCCTTCCACTCAGCTGGGAAGTTAACCTCAGAAAACTTACCAACCACCTTAAAGAATGGGTCCTCATTAAAGTTTCTAATCTCACGCTCGCGCTCAACAACCATGCCAAGTACGCAGGTCATAACTCTACCAATAGCAATGGCTGAATAACTTGTGGTTGCCGCAGCGTCATTTATTAATCGACCATACTTAACAGATAAGGCTCTAGAAAAATTGATACCAAGGCTGTAGTCCTCGATGGTTCGCATAATACCTGATGCACCAAGCCTAGCGTAATCAGACATTGGCTTAGCCTCATTAATACCACGCAAAATCTCATCGTCAGTCTGAGAATCAATCCAAACTCTTAGTTCAGTCATTCCCTCACGTACGCCACCGAAATTACGGATGTTTTCCTCTATAGTCTGACCTTCTTTTCCCGAGTCACCTGCCCAGTATACTGTGTCGATATCCTCACGATGTAAAAGTCCATTAACAACCTTATACTGCTCAGCAGCCGACTCTACCACCCCATACTTGTATTCCTTTGGAAGAAATGGTAAATCTTCAAGATTCCAATTCTTGTACTTTAGGTCGTACTCCTCTGGGTATACCATCTGAACTAGATGACCGTAACACCAGCTGACTACATACTCGTTATTTTCAATGTAACCATTTTGATTGCCGCTGACTTTAAGGACTCTTGCAAAGTCTCTGGCAACAGATGGCTTCTCTGTTATAATGAGCTTCTTTCCCAAACCTAAACTCCCTTATAGTAAATTTAATCTAGTTTTAATAAGCAAAAATCTTAAGGATAATTCCATCAAAAATTGCCCGAAGGAATCCATAAAATAATTTCTACTAATATAAAACCTAGAGCCCCTTGCGACCTTGCAAGGGGCTCTAAATATTATAACTTTATAGCTCAGTCATGTCTACTAAGACAACTGTATTATTTTCTTTTGAAAGCTGAACAAGCTTATCGTCAAACTTTGTTGCTGAGAATAGGAAAATGGTGTTGGCATTAATGCGTGCCATCTTCATTGACTCTAACAATTCCTCGTATCTCTCGTATCCCATGGACTTGTCTGTCCAATTGCAGATACCAACCACATTCTCGCGGTTAGAGCTTTGACCAATAACGTCGATTGTGCCTTCCTTACCTACCCACGTACCAATCTTGGTGAGCTTGATATTAAGTTGTCCCACCATGTTAAGTAAATGCAAATACTCACGGCATACATTAACGAAGTAGTTCTGCAAATACTCATCCAATGTTGGAGCAATATACTTGTCATAAAAGGCCTCTGGCTTGTGTGATATCACCTCTGAAAGATGAGGATAAATAAATGTAAACCAGAAGTTTATGTATGGATCAGTTATACGATATACACCCTTTTTGGTGTTGTCCCATCCACCTGTCTCAAAGGAAACAACCTTATCGACTACATCAAAGGCTGCTAAATTCTTCATGTAAACAGAAATCTTGGCTCTAGAATATCCTGTATCCTCAAACAAATCATTTAGCTTCTCGTTTCCTGAAGCAATAGAACCAAGGATTGTATTGTAACAAGAAAGCTCTCTAAGTTCTGTTGAAATATATCCCTCAGCTGCCTTGCAAAGAAAACCTGTTGGGCTAAGAATATTGCTGCAAATATTGTCCTTAATACTCATGGTGCTGTCCCATCTGTCAAGGTAATCAGCCACGCCACCGATTATGCCGTATGTACTAACGCACTCAGCAACTGAATAAGAAGGAAAGGCCCTAACTACATCAAGGAAAGAAAGATTTTCTAGCTTAATACGCTCGTCTACCACAGACTTAGTCGTGCCTGCAATATCATCAAATGTACTCTCACCCCAAACAATTGAAGCACTAGTAAGAATAATCATTACCTTGTTTGAGATAAGATTGCCCTTCTTTAAAGAAACGAGGTTTGCCAAAAGGTCATTGGTCTTTTTGATTGCGTAGCCTGCGTCATCGATAACTACAACAAGCTTGTCGCCATTTTTAGGAGCAATAGCTTTAAAGCAATCGGCAAAGCTGTCAAAAGAAGTAGATACGCTATAGCTTTCCTTAATCTGCTGACTCATATACTGAAGCTGCTTAGCATCCGAGCACTGACGACTCCTATAATAAAAATAATTCTTACCAGTAGTAAATGAACCAAGTAAATTCTCTTTGCCACAGCCTAATCTACCATACATTAGCACAAGATTGTTGCTGTCACTCTGATATATAGCTTCTAGTTTCTTTAGTTCGTTAGATCTTGTAACCATTTCACATTCTCCTACCAGTAATTTTTATTTATTTTAGTCCGCGTATTATGATAACACACTTCACTTTAGCAGACTACCACAAAAAAGAATTTTATTTCAATTTAATTTATAAAATTTCCCCATTAAAATCCTTTAGTTATGGGAAATAATGGAAACATATTATCATTAGTCCGTTATTCCATTTCTGCCCTATTAAGAAACAACTTTATCAGAAAGGCTATTTTTTCTCAAGAGATTTAATGATTATTTATGAATTAATTATTAATTTTTATACACTTATACAAATCTTTTTAATATACGGGGAAATCATTATAAAAAATTACTTAAAACAAGGGAGTTTCCAGTTTGAGAAAAATAAAATTATTCGGTATAAGAGATTGGGAAGAACTTTTTCTAAAATAAAACAGACTGAAGAAGAAAACCCCTCATCAGTCTGCTAACGCAGACAGCTTCTCCCCAAAGGGGCGAAGCCATCCTATAAACTCATAATTAAATTATTTCTTTGTGATGTAACCCTGTGCCTTAAGAAGCTCTGCACAAAGTACAGCTCCACCTGCAGCACCACGTACTGTGTTGTGAGAAAGTCCAACGAACTTCCAATCATAGATGCTATCCTCACGAAGACGACCTACGTTGATACCCATGCCGTTCTCGTAATCTACATCAAGTGATACCTGAGGACGATTATCCTCTTCCATGTAACGGATAAACTGCTTTGGTGCTGAAGGAAGCTTAAGCTCCTGTGGTGCACCAGAGAAGTTGTTAATTGCATCAATAAGCTGCTGCTTTGTAGGCTGCTTCTTGAACTTAACAAATACTGCGGCTGTGTGACCATTAAGTACTGGAACACGGATGCACTGGCTTGTAATCTTAACATCATCTGCAGGAACAATAACACCGTCCTTGATTTCGCCCCAAATTCTAAGTGGCTCCTTCTCAGACTTCTCTTCCTCACCTGAGATAAATGGGATGATGTTGTGCTCCATCTCTGGCCAATCCTTAAATGTCTTACCTGCGCCTGAGATAGCCTGATATGTTGTAACAACAACCTCGTATGGCTCAAACTCTTTCCAAGCTGTAAGAACTGGTGCATATGACTGGATTGAGCAGTTAGGCTTAACTGCAACGAAACCTCTTGTTGTACCAAGTCTCTTCTTCTGGAAATCGATAACCTGCATATGCTGTGGGTTAATTTCAGGTACTACCATAGGAACGTCTGGAGTCCATCTATGTGCTGAATTGTTTGAAACTACTGGAGTCTCAGTCTTTGCATATGCTTCCTCGATGGCCTTGATCTCGTCCTTAGACATATCAACAGCTGAAAATACAAAATCAACTTCAGAAGCAACTTCTTCTACTTCATTAACGTTCTTTACGATGATGTTCTTAACTGCTTCTGGCATTGGAGTATCCATCTTCCATCTGTCACCAACTGCATCAACATACTTCTGTCCGGCACTTCTTGGGCTAGCTGCAATAGTTGTAACCTCAAACCATGGATGATTCTCTAAAAGAGAAATGAATCTCTGGCCAACCATACCTGTACCACCAAGGATACCGACTTTTAACTTCTCGCTCATTTTCAAACAATCTCCTTAATATTGTATTTCGTAGACGGACATTTGTCCGCGATAGATTGTATTATAATAAAAATACACAATTATTGCAAGAGTTTTTTGCATATTATCTCTAAAAAAATAGGACAAAAAATAAAATTATCTTTTGCCCTATCTTCTTTAATTATTTAAGTGATTATTAAGCTAAAAACTTCTTGCACTCTGCTATCTCATTTACCATTGCATCGTGACCTGGAGCGCCAACTGTAAGACGCTTATTGACACAGGTCTGCATAGAGATTGCATCGTAAATATCCTCCTCAAAGGCTGGAGATATAGCCTTAAGCTCCTCAATTGACATGTCATCAATGGCAATACCCTTGTCTATACAGTAAAGAACAACCTGACCGATGATACCGTGTGCGTCACGGAAAGGCACACCATGGTTAACAAGGTAATCAGCCGCATCTGTAGCATTTGTAAAGCCGTTCTTTGCACTATCAGCCATAACGTCCTTGTTGAACTTCATAGTAGCAAGCATACCGTCAAATAAAACGATACAATCCTGGACTGTCTTCATGGCGTCAAATGCCATCTCCTTATCCTCCTGCATGTCCTTGTTGTAGGCAAGAGGAATACCCTTCATTGTTGTAAGAAGTGATGTAAGGGCACCGTAAACTCGGCCTGTCTTACCACGTACAAGCTCTGCAATATCTGGATTTTTCTTTTGAGGCATGATTGAGCTGCCTGTTGAGAAACCGTCATCTATCTCTACAAAACGATACTCGTTGCTATTCCAGATAATAACCTCCTCTGAGAAACGAGAAAGGTGCATCTGAATTGTACAAAGAGCTGATAAAAACTCGATTAAGTAATCTCTGTCTGAAACGCCATCCATAGAGTTAGCTGTTGGGCCATAAAAATCAAGTAACTCTGCAGTCATATTTCTGTCTAATGGATATGTAGTACCTGCAAGGGCACCTGAGCCAAGTGGACAATAATTCATACGCTCACGAATATCCTGAAGACGAAGCACATCACGCTTGAACATCTCGAAGTATGCTCCCATGTGGTGAGCAAGTGTGATAGGCTGTGCCTTTTGAAGGTGTGTAAAGCCTGGCATGATTGTATCGATGTGCTCTTCCATGATGCCAAGGATTGTGCCAAGAAGATGCTTAACATCCTCTGTTGTAGCCTCAACTGCGTCGCGAGTGTAAAGGCGCATATCAAGGGCAACCTGGTCGTTACGGCTGCGGCCTGTGTGAAGCTTCTTGCCTGAATCACCTATTCTATCAATAAGATTAGCCTCTACAAAGCTGTGTACATCCTCGTACTCAGATGTAATCTGAAGCTTGCCTGAATTAACATCTGCCTCGATGCCATCTAACCCTTTAAGGATTTCATCACGCTCTGCCTCTGTAATAACGCCAACCTTTGCAAGCATCTTAACATGGGCTCTACTGCCCCTAACATCCTGCGCAAAAAGCTTTTGGTCAAAGCTAATTGATGCGTTGAAATCATATACCATCTGATCGGTAGCCTTAGTGAATCTACCGCCCCACAACTGTGCCATAACTAATCCTCCTGTGTCTAAATGATTGGTGTTGTGTTATTTTGATTTGCCTCTGCTTGTCTTCTCTCCCTAAGTGAGTAAACGCAGCCGCAATAATCTTGTCTATACATGTCGTATTCCTTTGAAAGCTCAGTGGAACGCTTGTAGCCTTCTCGCTTTTTGAAATCGTTGACTAGCCATTCTACGCCAACTTCCCCAGCAATTTGCTGGCCTATTTCATTAAGCACTTTAGAATCTTTCATTGGGGATATTGTAAGTGTTGTAGCGAAAAAGTCAAATCCTTTTTCTTTAGCTATCTCTGCAGTTCTCCTTAAACGAAGGTCGTAACACTTGAGGCATCTAGCTCCCTTTTCAGGCTCATTTTCAAGGCCCTTAGCCATCTCATAGAACCTATCAGTGTCGTAATCCCCCTCTATAAAAGATACTGGATGCTTGGTAGGAAACTCATTGATAAAACGCTGTTGCTCCTTAACCCTGTGATAATACTCCTCATCCGGATAGATATTGGGGTTGTAATAGAAAACAGTTATGTTGAAATAATTGGACAAATACTCGATGCAATAACTGCTACAAGGCCCACAACAGCTGTGTAGTAATAAAGAAGGCACGCGGCCTTCTTTTTCTAGTGATGCTATTAATTTGTCTAGCTCTTTTTGATAATTTATTTTATTCATGATTGGTCCAAATAAATAAAAATGCTATAGCTAAAACATAGACAAATACCATGAGAATCATAAATACAACCTGTGAAGCCATGATGCCAAGAACTATCTCAGCAATGAAAACAAGGCCGTGAATCCAAAGTGGTATCTTGTTAAGACATGCTCCTAAAGCTGCCTCAAGAACAACCATAGCACAAACTACAACAAAGTTAATCTGAAGTACAAAGCCTGAAACAAGAATAGCTACAAGGGCATAAATGCCAAGAACTATGAGACTGATAAGTGGCAAATTGTCTCGTGAAAAGAAATCTCTGATATCAAACTTTGATGCTCTAGCTGGTCTTTTATTATTCATAAGAAATACTCCTTGTAAATCAATTTTTAGTACAAATGTCATTATAATAAAAAGACGCTAGTTTCTCAACAATTTAATTGTATTTTTACCTTCATTATATTAAAATAGGTGTCGCGTAAATAAATAGGTTTCTTGTGGGCGCTACCTGCTAGAATCTAATTAATTGCTCCGATAGCTCAGTTGGTAGAGCACCTCACTCGTAATGAGGGGGTCGTCAGTTCGAGTCTGATTCGGAGCTCTTTTTGTATAATCATTAATTTTCTTTAATTTAGGAGGATAAGGGATTGGAATTTATACAATTCGACCATGTATCAAAGAGCTATGAAAAACAACTGATTTTAGACGAGTTGGACCTTTACATCAAGGAAAATACCTTCGTAACCTTGCTTGGTCCATCAGGCTGTGGCAAGACCACTACTCTTCGTCTTTTGGGGGGATTTGAGAAGCCGGATTCAGGCAAAATCTATCTTAACGGAAATGATATTACTGCTTTGCCAGCCAATCTTCGTCCTATCAATACTGTGTTCCAAAAGTACGCATTATTTCCACACATGACAATTGAAGAAAACATTGGTTTTGGTCTCAAGATTCAAAAGAAATCCAAGGACTATATAAATGACAAGATAAAGTACGCCCTTAAGCTTGTTAATCTCGACGGCTTTGAAAAGCGCAGCATAGATTCTCTCTCAGGCGGACAGCAGCAACGTATTGCAATCGCAAGAGCAATCGTAAACGAGCCTAAGGTACTGCTTTTGGATGAGCCTCTTGGAGCTCTTGATTTAAAGCTTCGTCAAAGTATGCAGTACGAGCTTATGAAAATCAAGCAGGAGCTTGGCATTACCTTTTTATATGTAACTCATGATCAGGAGGAGGCCCTTACCATGTCCGACACTATCGTGGTTATGAACCAGGGCTATATCCAGCAGATTGGTACTCCTGAGGATATTTATAATGAGCCAGAAAATGCCTTTGTTGCTGACTTTATCGGAGAAAGCAACATCATCGAGGGCATCATGATTAAGGATGAGCTTGTATCCTTCCTTGGTGTTCAGGTGCCTTGCGTTGACAAGGGCTTTGGCACTATGAAGCCGGTTGACGTGGTTATTCGTCCAGAGGATGTGGAGCTTGACGCACCTGGCAAGGGCTTTATGGATGGTGTCATCACAGACTGCCTGTTTAAGGGTGTTCATTACGAGCTTGACGTACAGTGCGGCGAGTACGAGTGGCTGGTTCACACCACCAAGTATTTTGAGGTAGGACAAAAGGTATCCTTAAATGTAATTCCATTTAACATTCAAATAATGAACAAACCAGAATCCGAGGATGAGGAGGTATTAAAGGAAGATGATCAATAAAATGCGCACCAGCTTCCTTGCTACGCCTTATGCCATCTGGGTGATGATATGCACTATCCTTCCACTATTTTACATATTAGGATATGCACTTACTAACGACGCAGGAAGCTTTACTCTTTCAAACCTTACAGCCATTGCAGATCCTGTACATCTCAAGTCACTTTGGCTGTCTATTCGTGTTGCCTTTTTTACAACTGCCATATGCCTACTTTTAGCTTATCCAGTTGCACTTATACTTCACAACCTTAAGCTTACCAACAAGGGACTTGTAGTATTTTTGTTTATACTTCCAATGTGGATGAACTTTATGCTTCGAATTCTTGCATGGCAAATCATCCTTTCAAACAATGGAATTTTAAACAGCATTTTGTCTACACTTGGCCTTCCAACCTTGCACATTCTTTACACTGAAACTGCTGTAACCCTTGGAATGGTTTACGACTTTTTACCATACATGATTCTTCCAATTTATAATGCCCTTTCCAAAATCAACGACCAGGTTGTTGAGGCAGCAGCGGATTTGGGTGCCAATTGGTGGACTACCTTTACCAAGGTCACTCTTCCACTTTCAAAAGACGGTATTATTTCAGGAATAATCATGGTGTTTGTTCCAGCACTTTCATCATTCGTTGTTTCCAACCTTTTAGGTGGCGGCAAAGTCCTTCTTATCGGTAATGTTATCGAGCAGGAATTTACTCTTGCACGCAACTGGAACCTAGGCTCAGGCCTTTCTATTATACTGATGATATTTGTGCTTTTATCAATGTCTGTAATGAACAAAGTAGATGATTCAGAGAATGGAGGTATGCCTGTATGAATAAATTTAAAAAGGGTGCTTCATCTCTTTATCTTGCACTTATATTCTTGTTTTTGTACGCACCAATTTTGGTACTTATCGTCCTAAGCTTTAACGACTCTATGTCAAGGACTGTCTGGGGTGGATTTACCCTCAAATGGTATGCAAACCTTTCATCCAACGACAACATTATGGAAGCGCTTGGTACCACAATAAAAATTACACTTACATCATCTATATTTGCAACAATACTTGGCACAACAGCAGCCATCGGTATTCATTACATGAAAAAGCGTCACACTGCCATCATGCTTGGAGCTACCAACATCCCACTTTTAAATGCGGATATTGTTACTGGTATCTCACTTATGCTTTTGTTTACAAGGTTTACTCCACTTGGTGAGTTCTCAGTAATCCTTGCTCACATTGCATTTTCAGTGCCTTATGTAATTTTTAATGTATTACCACGATTGCAGTCCCTTTCAGAAGCTTGCTTTGAGGCGGCCACAGACTTAGGCGCGACTCCTATGTATGCGTTTTATAAAGTGGTTTGGCCAGAGATATTCCCAGGAGTTTTATCAGGATTCTTAATGGCTCTTACCATGTCACTTGATGATTTCACAATCACCTATTTTACCAAAGGTGCCGGAGTCAACACTCTTTCTACTATGCTTTACACTCAGTTAAGAAAGGGTATCCAGCCAGAGCTTTACGCCTTATCTACTATCCTGTTTCTTTTGGCATTTGCTCTACTTTTAGTGATTAACTTTAAAGGTTCAGCTAGAAAGGAGGTTGTTAAAAATGAAAAATAAATTTTTAAGCCTTCTTACTATCGCAAGCCTAAGTGTCGCTTCCCTTTTAGGATTTACAAGCTGTGGCTCAGATGCCGATGATAAGGACACTCTTGTAGTTTTAAACTATGGAAAATATATTGAAAGCGATGTACTTAAGAGATTTCAGGAAGAGACCGGAATCAATGTTAAATACGAGGAATACGAATCCGTCGAAGATATGTACGCCAAGTACAAGGCCGGTTCCATCAATTATGATGTAATTTGTACCTCAGATTATATGATAGAAACAATGCGCCTCGAGGACGAGTTGATTCCTATTGACTATAGTACTATTCCAAACTATAGCAACATTGATAAGGACATCATCGAAGCCTCTGCCGCTTTTGATCCAAAGCATCAGTATACCGTGCCATATTTTTACGGCACTGTTGGCATTCTCTACAACACCAACATGGTAGATGAAGACACTGTGTCATCTTGGGATTGTCTTTGGGACCCTGATTATCGCAATCAGATTGTAATGATTAATTCCCAGCGCGATGCATTTATGGTTGCCCTAGAAAAGTTGGGCTATGACATTAATACTACCGACACAGGGGAGCTTAAAGAAGCTTATGATTTGCTTTGCAAAGAAAAATCCTTAATCTATGCATACCTTCAGGATGAAACCTACGAATGTATGATTTCTGAAGATGCGGCCATGGCTGTCTGCTATTCTGGCGAAGCTGCCATGGGTATGGAATACAATGAAGATTTAGCTTACACAGTTCCAAAGGAAGGTGGCAACCTGTGGATTGACTCCTGGTTTGTCCCACGTACATGCAAGCACTACGATGCCGCCATGAAGTGGATTGATTTTATGTGCCAGGAGGAGGCCGCCACCGAAAACTTTGAGTATGTCTGGTATGCTACGCCAAATACCAAGGTCGCTGCACACGAAGATGCAGAAACCTTAGCTGACGAGACAGTATTTCCAACCAAGGAAACACTTAGCCGTTGCAAGCTTTACGAAGCCTACGACAACGATACACTAGACTATACTACTAACCTTTGGAAAAGGCTTAAAGCTTATTAGTCTCTTAATCAACAATGCACAACTTACCGGTCACTCGAGAGTAAAAATACAGATTGTCTGAAAGCACTTCCTGCTTGGCAATCTCCTCTCGATTGACCTGATATATCATCTCTTTTAGTTTAGTTGTGTCTACACATATCCCCTCTATCGCTTCCACGATAATTACCTCGTTAACTGAACATGGTATCAAAAACAAGTCCGATTTTAACTTGGCTGCCAAGGCTCTTAACGTATCCTTATACAAAATAACAGCGGCTCCGTTGCTCTTATACTCATTAGTCGCAACAAAAATTGGAGTATTCCTATCCTCTACCTCTGCCATTTCCATAAGATTGCTATCGCCAATATACTCACAAATAGTCGAGAGAATCCCCTGAAGCTTAAATCCCATAATTCTTGGAGTGTTTTCCATGGCATCATTCATTAGATCATCCACAGTAACATTCCAAAGCTTAGCGTGTTCATTTTGAATCATAATGCAACCCACACCATCAGCCACGCTAAGGTCTGGCATATAATAGTAAAATACAATGGCCAAATCTAAATACTCAATATGGGGTGTATTCTTAAGCAATTCCATATTCATCTCTTTATTGATTAGCTTGAAAATAATTTGGGAACTAACAGACTTGTAGTCGTTAAATAAAAAGCTAGTGTCTAAGAATCCCTGACCCTTGCGCTTATCATATATAGATACAATAGTTTCAGAAACCTCATCCAAATTCATTCCACGATTATAAGCATCAAAGTATGGTTCCAAATAAATGGTAGGCGAAACATTACTGCCTTTATGCTTAATGGTAAGCCTATCACTAACAACACCATTGTACCTAAGAGCGGAATCTACATACACCTGCCCCGAGTCTCCAAGCCTAAGTTCAAGCTTAGCAACTACATCAGTTTTAAACTGCTCGTAAGTCATATTCTCTTTAAAAGAACTAACTGGGAAAATAAACGAAAAAATAGAGCGTGGAATCACGCTCCATTAATATACCAATACATAAGTTAAAAAGCAAGCACTAAATTTTTTGCTTGAATTCCTTAGCCATATCCTTCATCTCTTGGGCGTTAGTAAGTACAGCATCTGTTATAGCGCTACCACCAAGCATGCGGGCAAGCTCAGAAATAGTCTCACCATCCATAAGCTTCTTGATGCCGGAGATTGTGTGGCCGTTTTCTACACTCTTTTCGATGAGGAAATGAGTGTCAGCCATTGCGGCAATCTGAGGTAAATGAGTGATACAGATTACCTGGTGACCAGATGCTACTGTAGAAAGCTTTTCAGAAACAGCCTGTGCTGTTCGACCTGAGATACCTGCATCAATCTCATCAAAGATGAGGGTGTCGATGCCGCCGCCAGAGGCAAGTACTGTCTTGATGGCAAGCATGATACGGCTCATTTCACCACCCGATGCAATATCCTTGAGAGGACGCAGTGGCTCACCTGGATTGGTGCATATTACAAACTGTCCATCGTCCACTCCATTTTCTGTGTAGTGGTCGAGACGGTTAAGCTCTACTTCAAAATCAGTGTTAAGGAAGTTAAGGTCTGCCATAGCTTCCTGCATCTTTTTAGAAAGCTCCTTAGAAGCAGCCTTGCGGATATCGGAAAGCTTAAAAGATAAATCCTCAAGCTCCGCTGTTGCAGCATCCACTTTGGATTTAAGCTCTGCAAGGTAAAGGTCAAAGGACTCGTATTTTTCTTTCTTTTCCTGACGCTTTCTAAGCTCCTCAAGTATGGCTTCAATTGTTGGACCGTACTTGTCCTTCAATCGATTAATTTCATTGAGACGGATTTCTACTTCGTTAAATCTGCCGGCATCAAAGCTGGCATCTGACATGTAGCTTGATAGCTCACGGTTAAAATCCGAAATAATGCTATCGGCATCGTTTAACATTGCAAGAAACTCTGATGCCCTGTCGTCGATACCCTCTATATGGCGAATCTCAGAGATGGCTGTACTGATAGCATCAGAAGCGCCGCCATCTGAAGACATAACCTCGTGGGCTCTGCCAAAGGACTCCATTGTCTTGCTGAAGTTAGAAAGACGCTTGTACTCATCCTCCAACTCCTCGTCCTCACCTGGTTTGAGGTTGGCTGCCTCAATTTCGTTAATCTCGTGCTCTAAAAGGACAATCTCCCTCTCCTTGGATACATCACTGGCCTTGGCCTCTTCGTACTCTTTTACGAGATTGCGATAACGCTTATAACTTTCTGCTACCTTATCCTTTAAATCACCAATAGAAGCCTTTGCAAACTCGTCCAAAAGCTCCATGTGCTTGTGTGTATTGAGAAGCGACTGGTGCTCCTTTTGTCCATAGATATCAAGAAGGATATCCCCTACTTCCTTGAGCTTTGAGGCTGGCACCTGCTCTCCATTTATCTTGCCTACGCTACGAGACTCAGTAATCTTGCGACTCATGATAACCTCGTCATCGTAAGGCTCCACATCAAGGGCTCTGAGAGCCTCCTTGGTCTTTTCGTCGTTGATTAGATAAACCGCCTCAACAAAAGCCTCGGAATCTGCATCTCTAAGAAAATCCTTGGATGCTTTGTCTCCCAGGCTAAGGTGAAGAGCCCCAAGTATAATTGACTTTCCGGCTCCGGTTTCTCCCGATAGAATATTTAACCCCTTTGAAAAGATAATTTCCTCCTCATCAATGAGGGCTAAGTTTTTCACGTGCAAACTTGCTAGCATGTAATTCTCCTTTTCTATGCCAAACCCACGATAGGAATTGCACTTTCCTAATTATCGCTGCTCGATTATTCTCTTTAATTTGCCCATAAGCATAATTGTATCGTCGATTGTTCTGATAGCGCACATAATTGTGTCATCCCCTGCTATCGAACCAACAATCTCTGGGTAGTCCATGTGATCTAGGGCTGCAGCCACAGCCATGGCCATACCAGACACGGTCTTGATAACCAATATATTTCCAGCATTGTCCATAGATACAAAACCATCTAAGAAAATGCGGATGTACTTGTCATTCATGTCCTCGTTGGTGGACTTAAAAGCAACATAACGAAGCTTCCCTGTTGCGTCTGCAATCTTGGTAAGCTTCATCTCACGGATATCTCTAGAAACTGTAGCCTGAGTAGCGTTAAATCCAGCCTCCTCAAGCTTTGCCGTAAGCTCCTCCTGAGTTCCAATTTCGTTTTTTACGATTAATTCTAAAATCTTTGCTTGTCTTTCAATCTTCATTTAGATCTCCTGCATTCTCGCTCTAATTCTTTCCAAGAAATTAACGTTTTCTAACATTACCATGTGACTTGTAGTTGCTGAACGGAATATTTTGATTCGCTCACCCTTTTTAAGAACCTGTCTAAGGGTGCCGTCGTAGATGATGTTGGCCTTTGGCTCATCCTCGTCGTGACGAGCCTCGATGGTAACCTCCACCACATCTGTTGACGCCAAAATAATACTTCTAGAATTAAGTGTATGTGGATTGATAGGTGTAAGTATAATGCAATCAGCATGTGGGCTAACAATAGGGCCGTTAGCTGAAAGATTGTAGGCTGTTGAGCCAGTTGGTGTAGATAAAATCAATCCATCACAGTTGTGGGAATAAAGCTGAATTCCATTAACTTTAACTGTAAGATTTAAGACATAGAGACCTGCAGCTTCAGAGGTAACCACAATATCGTTTAACGCTCTGAATTGCTCTGGAGAATTGGAACAATCTCCCTCTAACATCATTCTCTCATCTATTTTGTAATTGTCACTAAGTAGCTGATCCAAGCAATGCTCAACGTTATCTACAGACATATCGCAAAGATAGCCTAGGTGACCGCAGTTAAGGCCTACAATAGGCACCTTACGGTTGATGACATTTTGAGCAACTCTGACAACTGTGCCATCGCCACCTACTGTGATGATACACTCGATGTTGTCATCCACTCTAACCTCGGACTCAGAACTATCTGGACATGTATCCAAATCTAGCACACACATACCGCCGTGGTCCTTGATGTAGTCTCGAATTATGTTAATGTATTTTTCGTGTAAATCGCTAAATGACCTTGCAACAATTAAAAAATTTTTCATTATTTGTCTAAGCTTCCATGTGCCGCTGCCACTGTTGCAGCCACATCAATAGCTTCCCCCTGTTTATTTGCGTTTGAAATGTGTATCAGATACTCGATATTGCCTTCTGGCCCCTTGATAGGTGAATACTCCAAATGTAGAACGGAAAATCCTATCTCGGTAACAAAATCGACTATCATATTAATAACTTCTTCGTGTACTGCTGGGTCTCTCACGACACCCTTCTTACCTACCTTTTCACGGCCTGCTTCAAACTGAGGCTTGATAAGGCAAACCATCTCAGCATCATCTTTAAGTAGTGCCTTCGCTGGGCCTAGAACCTTGGTAAGACTGATAAAAGAAACATCTACAGAGGCAAAATCTAGCTGCTCGCCTATATCCTCCAATGTAACATATCTAATGTTGGTCTTTTCCATGCAGACAACTCGTGGATCCTGGCGAAGCTTCCATGCAAACTGGCCATAGCCTACGTCCACAGAAAATACTTTGCTGGCACCGTTTTGAAGCATGCAGTCAGTGAAACCACCTGTTGAAGCTCCGATGTCCATGCAAACCTTGCCATCTAAGGAGATATCAAAATGAGTCATTGCCTTTTCAAGCTTTAGGCCACCGCGGCTAACATACTTAAGCTGCTGACCGTGGATTTCGATATCCGCATCCACATCTATTTTGGTACCGGCCTTGTCCTCGCGATTACCTTTAACGAAAACATTGCCAGCCATTATCATTGTCTTGGCCTTCTCCCTTGAAGGAGCAAAACCTCTGTCTACTAATACAACGTCTAGTCTTTCTTTCATTCTACTTTCCTAATGCATCTAAAATACGTTTTGTAATTGATTCAGAATCCATCTGTAATTCTTTAAATAAAAGTGTAACACTGCCGTGCTGAACAAACTCATCTGGAACTGCTATCTTAAGCACCTTACCAGTATAGCCCTTGTCCACCATAACACTTTGAACCTGCTGACCAAAGCCACCTGTCAAGACGTTTTCCTCCATGGTTACAACCATGTCATAGTCCATGAGGGTTGATAGATAATCCTCATCCAACGGCTTGGCAAATCTGGCATTGCAAATGCCGGCATCTATGCCTTGCTCCTCAAGCTGTGCAACAACCTCCTCGGCCTTTTTAACCATTGAGCCAAGAGCAAAAAGCATAACCTTGGAGCCTCTTTTAATCTCCTCAGCTTTACCTAATACTATATCAGCACGATGCTCCTTGAGACCACAGTATGCTTCACCTCTTGGATATCTGATTGCTATTGGACCATCAAAGGCTACAGCAAACTTAAGCATATCTGAAAGCTCCCATTTATTCTTTGGAGCCATCACTGTCATGTTAGGCATTGCAGTTAAAAATGAAACATCAAAAATACCCTGATGGGTGCTACCATCTGCACCTACAAGACCTGCTCTATCAATGGCAAAAATCACATGAAGATTCTGTAAACACACATCTTCAAGAATCTGGTCGTAAGCCCTCTGCAAAAATGATGAATACACTGCAAATACCGGTACTCGACCACCTAAGGCCAGACCAGCTGCAAAGGTTACTGCATGCTCTTCTGCTATTCCCACATCAAAGAATCTATCTGGGAACATGTTTCTAAAACGCTTTAACCCTGCCCCCTCAGCCATAGCTGCTGTGATACAAACAACCTCTGGATTGCGGTCACCCATTTTGCGCATAACCGTAGAGAACACATCGGTATAACCTGGATTGCTACTGCGTTGTGGCAAGCCAGTCTCTATCTCGAAAATATCTGTGCCGTGGAAACGAGATGGATGTCTCTCGGCTGGCTCATAGCCATTACCCTTCTTGGTAATCACATGGACAATAACTGGCCCATCGATAGAAAGAGCCATGTTGAATGTCTTGACCATTGCCTGAATATCGTGACCATCCACTGGACCAAGATACATGATACCCAAATCCTCAAACAGCATATTGGGAAGCATCAAGGACTTGATGCTGTTTTTAGTGTTACGAATCTTGCTGATGATTCTATCACCGTTGCGAAGATGCTCCAACGCTCCAATAATGCGATTCTTGAGACCAACGTACTTGGAATTAGTACGAAGACGCTCAAGGTTGGTAGACATACCACCAACATTTTTAGAAATAGACATCTCGTTGTCATTTAATATCATCAAGCAGTTGGACTTGTTGCTAAGCTGTGATGCATTATTTAAAGCCTCGTAGGCAAGACCACCTGTGAGAGCGCCATCACCAATAACAGCTGCCACCTTGTAATCTTCCCCTGCCAAATCTCTTGCCATGCAATAGCCTAAGGCTGCAGATAAAGATGTAGAGCTGTGGCCTGTGTCAAAGCTATCGCAGTCGCTTTCCCCTCGCTTTGGAAAACCACTCAATCCACCAAATTGACGCAGATGCTCAAAATCAGCTGCTCTTCCAGTAAGAATCTTGTGAGTATATGCTTGATGACCTACATCCCATATAAGCTTGTCCTTTGGAAAATCCAGCACTAAATGAAGAGCCATAGTAAGCTCAACAGTACCTAAATTGGAAGCCAAATGACCACCAGTCTTTGAAAGATTTTCAATCAAAAACTGTCTTATCTCACCTGGAAGTGCCTCAAGCTCTTCCGGTGTTAAATTTTTGATGTCATTAGGCTGATTTATCTTATCAAGAACCATAGTCGTAATTAGTTGTCTCGATAAACAAGGTATTTAAGAAGCTCATTTAAAAACTCATTGGAAACCGGAAGCTTTTGGAGCTCTAATATTGCCTCGTCTGTAAGACGCTTTACCTCTTCTTTTGATTTTTCTATACCAGCAAAAGTTACATATGTTGCCTTTTGATTTTTCTCGTCAGAGCCAATTGGCTTGCCAAGTTTGGCCTGGTCGCCTTCTATATCCAAAATATCGTCCTGAATCTGGAAAGCCATACCGATTTTGGATGCTACCGACTCTACCAGCTCGATGTCCTGAACACTTGCACCTGCTAAGGCTGCTCCAATCATCATGGAAGCCTCGATAAGGGCGCCAGTCTTTAGCTCATAGATGAATCGAATCTTGTCCTCTGTAATGTCTGACTGATTCTTCTCTGACTCAACGTCCACAACCTGGCCGCCAATCATGCCAAAGACACCAGCCTTTCTTGCTAGTATACGCATAGCAGCTGTTACTGCATTTACATCGGCATCAGGTGCATCGTAAGCATTTAAAGCTGTTTCAAATGCGTAGTTTAAAAGTGCATCTCCTGTGAGAACCCCCATTGCCTCGCCATATACTGCGTGACAAGTAGGCTTGCCCCGGCGCAACAGGTCGTTGTCCATTGCTGGCAAATCGTCGTGCACAAGAGAATATGTATGTATCATCTCTATTGCAGCCATGAAGGACTCAATAATATCCGACTGGCCTCCAAAGAGCACGTAAGTCTCGTTCATAAGAATAGGGCGAAGTCGCTTGCCACCAGCAGTGACACTGTACTCCATGGCATCAAATATCATACCTTGATAGCCCTCAACATCAGGCAAAAATCTGCAGACAACATCCTCCGCAGCCTCTACCCTAACTGCAAGTTCATTTTTAATATCCATGCTACTCATCCCCTTCAAAGATTTCTAGCTGGCCCTCCTTGTTGAGAGCCATAACTGCCTTTTTAGTCTGGTCAATCTTGGCGTTTGCATTTTGCAACTCCTCCATGCCAGCCTTGTATAAAGCAAATGATTGGTCTAAGGAAACATCTCCCTCTTCCATCTGTCCTATAATATCTTCGAGAATTGCGAAGCTTTCTTCGATTGTATTTTCTTTATTGTCACCCATAATTTCTCCTATTAAATATTGGAAAGATTTGTAATCTCGCCGTCAATTGAGCCATCCTTGATACGAACGCTAAAGCTATCGCCAACCTTAAGCTGCTCTATAGAATCAACTCTGCCACCCTTAGAATCTGTGACGTAACCAAAGCCTGCCGCAAGCTTCTTGGCTGGAGATAAGCCATCCAATCTACCTGAAAGAGCAACTAAGCGGCTTTCGTATCTGTCAAGCTTGGCCTGCATAAGTGAAGCCAAACGAACAGCAAGCTGTGAAAGCTTTTCCTCATTAGCCTTAATCTTGTTCTCTGGACGAAGCAACTGCAGTCTTAGTTTGTAATTGTTAAGGCGCTCTACTATGGTATCAATCTTGTAATCTAATGCTCTATTTAGCTTGTCAGAATAACGTTCAAGCTGATTTGCAAAATCCTGATAAACAAAGTTTGCAAGCTCTGCCGCCTGTGAAGGTGTGGCTGCGCGCCTGTCTGCAACAAAATCTGCAATGGTAAAATCTGTCTCGTGACCTACTGCAGAAATGATAGGTGTCTGAGCATGGAAAATTGCTCTAGCAACCTCCTCCTCGTTGAAGGCCCACAAATCCTCTATAGAACCGCCGCCTCGACCAACGATAATAACATCAAGTCCCATGGAATCTAAGCAGTTGATACCTGAAATAATTGAAGGTGCTGCCCCCTCGCCCTGCACCTGTGCAGGATAAAGGATGATCTGTACGAAAGGATTCCTAGTCTTGGAAACCCTGATAACGTCGTGAACTGCCGCACCAGTTGGAGCTGTAACAACACCTATTTTCATGGCGTGACTTGGAAGTGGCTTTTTGTACATGGAGTCAAACATTCCGCTATCAGCAAGCTCCTGCTTTAAAGCCTCGAATCGCTGATACAAATCGCCTACACCTGCCAGCTCAATCTGGTTGGCATATACCTGATACTTGCCCTGAGGACTGTAGACCCCGACATAGCCTGTGACTACAACCTTGTCACCATCCTTCATGGTAAACTTGAGGCCCTGGGCCCTTTTGCCTGCAAACATGACGCAGGAAATGGCGGACTTTTCGTCCTTGAGGGTAAAGTAGATGTGCCCAGTGTGATTGTATTTGCAGTTGGAAACCTCGCCGGTAAGGGAAAGATTGCCAAGCATGAAATCATCACTAAACATCCGCTCAATATATGTATTTACCTGAGTAACACTATATATGTTTTTGTTCATTATACTAGTTTAGCTAATGCTCCATTTACGAAACCTGCCGAGTTGTCAGTACCAAACTCATCTGCAAGGGAAACTGCCTCGTTAATTGCAACTCCAACAGGGATGTTCTCATACTTAATCTCGTAGAGCGCAAGCCTGATTAGAGTAAGGTCTACCTTGGCCATACGAGTAGTCTTCCAACCATCAACTGACTTGTTAATCAAAGCGTCAATCTCCTCAAGCTTGGAAACAATATCCTCTGACTTGCTCTTAATGTAAGCCTCGTCCTCATCAGTCTTGTTGTTCTTGGCAAGGTCCTCTGTCTCAGCCAAATCGCGACCTTGAAGGAAAGTGGAAATCACCGAATCCATTTCCTCTGTATCGTGAAACTCGTTCATGAATACAGCCTTGAATACTTCTTTTCTGATCTCGTGTCTATTCATAAATATATACTCCTGAAAAATCTAGATTTTATAGACTAATATAGGGTGCTATCTTCAAAATAGCACCCCATAATTATACATTAATATGCATAAAAAATAAACAATCCAATGTTTAGATGTCACTATGAAAACTAGGTGTTTGAAACGCTGACTGTAGCAATGCGAATGTCTACAGCTGTGACGTTGAGACCAGTCATAGTCTCTACTGCCTGCTTAACCTTTTCCTGAACAAGGCCGCTGACCTTTGGAATCTCGTAGCCGTACTTCATATTGATAGCCATGTGCACTGCGATAGCACCTGGATCGTTGTCAACTACGCGAACAGCCTTTGCAAGCTTGCCTGCGCCAGCCTTTGAAATAGTGTCTGTAGTAAGGTTGCCTGCAAGGGAATCAACACCCTCTACCTCAACTGCACCAAGGCCTGCGATAATACCAATAACCTCCTCAGAGATATTGACACCGCCTCCTTTAACATTTATAACAAAATTCTTATTCTCTGCCATATTTGCCTCCTAATATTCCTAGAAAAACTACATAGATTATAACAAACCAAGGTTAATAGGTAAACCCTATATTGTTGACGATTCCTACGGAAACATAGTTGTTTAAAATAGCGTGAAAATCGGTGCCTTCCTCGGCCTGAGGGCTGTAAACTCCCTCTACCATGTAGCTGATTCCACCATCCTCAAGCTCCTCCACAACGTTGTAATGATCCTTGTAAAACATACCTGTAGAAACGGTTCTGTCGTAGAGAACTCCCTGACAATCTCCAAGCTCGCAGTCCGGGAAATTGACGTTGTGAATGAACCCTGGTTTGAGAGGCTCATTTAAAAGCTTTTTTAAAATTTCTTTAATGTATTTGTCTGTGACTGCATGATAGTTGCAGCCCTCTGAAAGTGCAATTGCATGGTAGGCCTGAAAAGCCGCCTCGAAGGCTGCCCCGGCTGTGGCTGAATACTGTAAATCCGAAGCCACGTTGTGGCCAAAATTGATGCCGGATAAAACCACATCGGGCTTGCTTGGCATGACACTAAGGGAGCCTACACGAACGCAATCCCCCGGTGTGCCGCTGCATGAATATGCATGAACACCTTCAACTGGAAAATCCTCGTAAGGATAAATGTTCACTGGGTTGTGCAAGCTGATGCTGTGGCTAGCGCAGGAACGCTGTGACTCTGGAGCCACCACCCAGACCTCGCCAAACTCCTTGGCTGCGTGGGCCAAGCGAATGATTCCCTCCGCCTCTATTCCGTCATCATTTGTAATGAGTATTTTCATAAAAATTCCCCTAATCCATCTTTTTCTTTTGCTGTCTAGCAGTGAGCTTTACAAGAATAGGCATTGGTACAATAGCCTGAAAAGCCATGGCAAGCTTCATCCTTAAGCTTGGCACAATAATTGTCTTGGCTCTGTCCATTCCCTTTAACGCCTCGCTAACGCACTGTCTTGCACTAATACCCTTGAGAGCAAAGACAACATCTGCAGTATCGTTAAACTCTGTATCTACAGGACCAGGACAGAGCGCACTAACCTTAACGCCACTTCCTGATTCCTTAAGCTCTACGTCAACAGCCCTTGTAAGGCTAACCACATACGCCTTGCTTGCATAGTAGGTTGCCATATATGGACCAGCAGGAAGAATACCCGCTGATGATGCCACATTTAAAATCTGGCCCTTTCCAGCCTTATTCATCTGCTGCAAAATTCCCTTGAATAAAATGTGCATAGCTATGTCATTGACCTGAACCATGGAAACCTCGCGGTTAACATCGGTCTCTACAAACTTGCCGCAAAGGCCAAAGCCTGCGTTGTTGATAAAGACGTCGATATCCTTGTCAGCCACCTGGTCAAGAAGGCCAAAGCACTCCTGTTGGTTGTTAAGGTCTGCCTTGATAACATCCACAGGAACAGAAAGGCTCTCCTTAAGCTCCTGCAGGCGCTCAACACGGCGCCCAACAACTATAAGGCCAAAGCCTCTGTCGGCAAGCTGCTTTGCAAACTCGTAGCCGATACCAGAGGTTGCCCCTGTAATTAAAGCTGTCTTCATATAAATCTCCTTTAATGACTAGTTCATGATGTCCATGTCGCCATCGTAATCGATATCGCCGGTGCCCATGAACTCACGGCCAACTACACGCTTAGCCTCGCGCTGCTGCTCTACCTGAACAGAAAGCATTTCCTTGACATTTGCTGAATCCTTGACGCTTTCAATTACAAAATTGCCAAGACTCTTGTCTGAAGAGCTAACATAGATTGAACCCACGCCAAAAAGTCTCTGGAAAATGCTGCGTCTCAACTGAACGTCAAGAATTCTATATAATCTGACCTCATTCTGCGATAAATTCAAAAGACCACTCTCAACAAAGAGTCTGTCCTCGCTCATGCTGTATTTAGTGAAACTAATTGGTAACCCAAAATATCTCTTTTTATCCTGCCATAAAATATTTGCCATAGTATTATCCTCCTAATATTAAAAAATGACGGGGAATGGCTTCCCCGCCCCTGTTCTATTATTTTATTAAAAATAGCACATTTTGGCAACCATTTAGGACCCATGCCCCTCTTTTAAGCGACGCTTCATTTCGTACATTTGAGCATCCGCCTGATCGATTATACTATCTAAATCCATATCCTTAGAAAAGACAGCTGTCCTTGCACCAACGCTTAAAGATACTGTGTATCCAAGCTTGCGACTTTCCTCATCTAAAATGTCAATGATACCGTCGATTACGGCCCTCGCATCGCAGTCGCCAATGATAAATGCTAGTAGCTCATCTCCACCTAATCGAACGCACAGCGAGCCAGGAGGACATGCACATTTTAAAGCTTTTGCAGCTGTGGCAATGGCCTTGTCTCCTGCCATATGGCCTAAGGAATCATTTATCTGCTTAAGACCATTCAAGTCTCCCATTACTATAGTAAGCTCTTTGCCTTCGTTAAGTGGGTCTTCCCTTAAGATATCAACCTTTGAACGAAAAGCCAAGCGGTTGTAAAGCCCAGTCAAAGCATCATACTGATACATCTTTTGAAGCTTGCTTCTTAAGTAACGCTGATTTTTCATACTGACATAGCCACCAAAACCCATACCCAAACTATTAGTGATACTTGGGGTCTTGGAATAGTCAAGATTGTCCATCCTAGGGAAGGAATAACATACAAACCCAGGGGATTTATCCATATACTCAAGGCAATTAAAAATTAAAGGATATCCCTTCTTCATGATTTCATCCAAATGCGGATGGATGGTATCTGGATTGTAAGGCACAACTCCATCTACATCACTATAAGAATCATAAATTATAGACATACTGCCGTGAGGCACATTTTCTTCCAATAAATAATTGTTTTCCAAATCAAAGCAGGCGTCATCAACCACACAAAGGAGATGCTCAGTCAAAGCATTTCTAAGATTGCTCACACCCTCCTCAATTGACTCTGCACTCATAATCTTGGAAATCAAAAACAACATGATGTGAATATCATCCTGGTGGTGGTAGAACCTATTATTAAGGCCATCAATTGCTGTAAGCAAATCCAGGTTGCGACGGGGGCAACCACAGGAATCGTTGGTCATAAGGGTAGGCATAATCCACCTGTCTACATTTTCTGCACCAGATAAAAGCTGCTTTAGGACGTCAAAGATTTCCTTGGCAAGCTCCTTGCTGTCGCACTTTGCGGTGGTGATGCCGGGACTTGCCCAGAAGGCCTCATCCATACCGTCAAAGCCTGTGATAATAACATCCTCAGGTACATTGACTCCGGCCTTTCTAAAGACATCGCAGACATTGATAGCCATGATGTCGTTAGCACAGATTACTGCCTCCGGAAGCTGGTCTCGCTTTAAAAGCTCCTTGGCTGCGGCCCTGGATGGAATAGACCAGAAATTGCCGTAGCTTAGCATGGAATCATCATAGGCGATTCCATTTTCTGCAATAACCTTTTTAAAAACTTCGATACGCTCGTTGGAATACTCACTGCTGCGCTTGCCGGCCATTAGATGTGGCCGCCTTACATTGTGGTGCTCGATGACGTGACGCACCACCTGCTCAAAGCCCTTGGCGTAATCAAAACGCACTAAAGAAACGCCCTCGTATTCTCCATCAATAACTATGGTTGGAATGTTAAAGGCCCGGGACTTTAGGATAATATTTTCCACGGTCTGACGGCTCTTAATCTTTTCATCCATAATGATGATGGCGTCAATCTTGTCGTAAGGAATAATGTCAAAGACGGCAACCTCGGCCATGTTGTCGCCGCTGTTTCCTATCTCGGCATTAAGGGCATATATAAATAAATAACAATCCTGTGCGCACAACAACTTATTCAGCTTGGAAATAAAGCTGAAAACCTGGGAATCGTAAACACGATATGCGCATAATGCAATTATCTTTTTACCATTAATCATAGGATTAATTTTACTCCAAGTATATGAAATTTCTGTTATACTCTGCCGTTAGTATCCTATTTGTTTGAAAACTTCATCCATCAGCTCTGCATTCTTGATAGAAAATGCTGGAGAAACCTTTGGTCTTTCTCCACCTAAAATGCAGCGGTTCATCTGACTGATTTCAAGAGAATAATTCTGTGGGATGTTGATTTTACGCTCGTCTACGCCGGTAACGCCGTAAAGCAAGTACTTTGCAGGGCCCTGCTGGTTGTACTCAACCTCGGAACGGATGGCGCCTCTGTTGCCGTGAATGTAGAGATGGTCGTAACGACTGTTGGTGTTTTCTCCAAGAACCATGCCTACATTGAAGGATGCGCGAACTCCGTTTTTGAACTTGATGATTGCTGATGTCATAGAGTCAACATCCTCGTCTGAGAACTCCGCTACCGCCTTTACGTACTCCGGCTCGGAATCAATCATGGATAAAATCATGGTTGTACAGTAGCAGCCAAGGTCATACATTGCTCCACCACCGTTTTCCTTGTGAAGACGAATATCCTCCTTGTAACCTTGAGTCACAAAAGCAGTCTCGATGTAATCAACCTTTCCAATGACACCCTGAGTCAAATCTCTGCGAAGGCTCTCAATATATGGACTGTGCAAATAAGCATAAGCCTCCATCAGAAACACGTTGTTGTCCTTGGCAGTTTGATGCATCTCTTTAACTTGCGAAGCGTTTAAAGCCAAAGGCTTCTCACATAGAACATGCTTGCCTGCCTTTAACGCCGCCGTTACCCATTTGAAATGCAAATCATTTGGAAGCGGAATGTAGATTGCCTCCACATCCTTGTCCGCAATAAGTTCCTCGTAGCTGCCATAGGCTTTCTCAAATCCAAACTCTTCCTTGAAGCTATTGGCCTTATCTAAACTCCTGCCAGCAATTGCCCAAAGTTTGCACTCTTTTACCAGCTTCATCCCTGGAATAGTACATCCCTTTGCAATGTTTGCAGTACCCAAAACTCCCCATTTTACATATTTAGAATCTGTCATAACATGCCCCCTTTTGTTTAAACTTCTCCTAGTAGTATTAGAGGTAGTATAACACAATCAAGGAATCAAAGTCATGCATATTGCCTTATTGCATATACAACTGTTAAAATGTGTTTATTCATTACTTTGTATAACAAAATCAGGAGGATTTTTATGATAAAGATACTTGCAGACAGCACCTGTGATTTGTCGAAGGATTTAATTGAAAAATATCAGATTGGAATCATCCCTTTGTATGTGCATCTGGGCGAGGATGAATACAAGGACGGTGTGGACATTTCTCCTGAGGAAATCTTTGCCTGGTCGGATAAAAATGATTTGACGCCAAAGACTGCTGCCCCAAGTGTGGCGGACTTTGAAGAGTTTTTTGATAAGGACGGCGAGGATGAATATATCGTATTTACCATATCATCTGAGTTTTCTTCAAGCTTCAGCAACTGCATGCTGGCTATTGATGATATGGAAATATATGAAAGGGCCTACGTTATCGACTCTGCAAACCTTTCTACAGGAATCGGCCTGCTTATTATCTATGCTGCTGAGCTTGCAGCACAGGGAATGAAGGCTGAGGATATCGTAAATACGATAAAGGAAACCAGAGAAAAGGTAAGAGCCAGCTTTATTGTGGACACTCTTACATATCTATATAGAGGCGGCCGCTGCTCTGGTGTGGCAGCGCTGTTTGGCTCGGCTCTTAAAATCCACCCAAAGATTCTTGTGGAAAATGGTGCTATGCGCCCTGATAAAAAATATCGTGGCAAGAACATTAAGTTTGTGATGGATTATGTAAAGGATCTGGAGGATGAATTAAAAACAGCCAGAAAAGAGCGCGTATTCATCACTCATTCTGGCTGCGATAAAACAATCGTAGATTCTGTTAGAAAATACCTTGAGGACCTGAATCAATTTGACGAGATTATCGAGACCCGGGCCGGGGCTGTTATCTCCTCTCACTGCGGTCCTGGTACCTTGGGTGTGCTATTTATTTCTCAATAGCCTGCTCTGCCAACTCAACTGCATTTCTAACACAGCTGTCGCAATCGCAAAGGACCTGGCCTGTTTCAATGCCCTTAAGCTCCTTGCAGATTGTGGCACCGCACTTGGCCTCAAAGGCTTTAGCCAAAGCTGCAGCATCCTTTAAAATAGGCTTGCCCTGATACTGCTTTAAGCCGAGAATCATCTGAGATGCACAAAGGGCACCGCAGGTAGCTTCCATGCATCCCATACCAACGCCAAAGGCTGCACCCATTTTCTTTAAATCCTCCTCTGAGAGATTAAGCTCATCCTTGAAGGCGAGAAGAACCGCCTGTGCACAGTTACATCCACCGTGCTTATATTCTACTGCCAAATCTTTACGTTCCATTAGTTTAACTCCTATTACTTCTGATAGTAAGCCTCGATTCCATCAGCAATACCCTGGGCAATCTTGGTCTGGTACTCGTCGGTGTTAAGCTTGGCGTCCTCATCCTTGTTGGTGAGGTAACCCACCTCGATGATGGTGGTAGGAACATTGCTCCAGTTGATACCGGTCATGCCGTCAGTCTCGATAATCTGGCGCTTCTTGCAGCCGGTGGCTGAAACCACTCCGTCGAGGACACACTCAGAAAGTGCGTAGCTTTCGTCGTGAAGATTGCCATTGTATGGATTGTCGGCTGTCTGGCAAAGGGCGCTTGCCCCGTGAACAGATGATATATCTGAGCCGTCAGCGTGAATCTTGACGAAAGCATCTGCCCCTGCCTCATTGGCGATTGCAGCTCTCTCGCTGTTGCTGATGTCTACATCGTTGGTGGTGCGAACCATGACAACTGTGTAGCCTCGGCTCTCAAGCTCCTCTTGAAGCTTTAGGGAAATATCCAAAGCCAACTGATACTCCATAAGACCAGACTTTACGCCTCTAGTTCCTCCGGCAACCTTAGGCTTTTTTTTGCTGGAACCAGGGCCGATTGGCTCCTTGGTCATGTTGGCCTTTTGCTGGTGTCCGGCATCGATGCAGACTATGTGATTCTCGGCATCAACAGACTTAGACTTGGTGGTCTCCTCTGTCTCGGTAACAACCACCTCATCAGCCTCCTCTGAAATAACAGGCTCCTCAGACGCTGTCTCCTGCTCTAGCTCTTTAGCCTTAACCTGCTCCGGCTCAGAGTCTTTGGATGATACAGGTATAGTATCATTGAAGACCATGACGCCCAGGCATACCAAACACACAACAATAAAACTCCCTAAAAATACTTCTAATCGTCTCATAAGCATTACCTAACACATAAATCAACAACCTTCATGACTTCCAGGGACTCCTGTAAATAGGTCTCCGCAGCCTGGTAGTCCTTTTGACTTATGATTCTTGAAAAAACATTAAACTCCTGTGTCATGCGGTGATGTACTAGGTCTGGCTCAAAATGCTCAGTGATGGTTGCTCTCACCATTGCTCCAGCTGAATCCTTTACCAGCTCGGTAGAGTCTGGATTGACGGAAACGATGGATAAATTGGGAGCCACGTTTGGCTTACCATCAATTTTCATATACCCCTTTTCTCCCTGGATAGATACAAAGCAGGAACTGTCCGAATCCTTAGCTCCGGTGCACACTGCTGAAAATCCATCATACTCTAACACTAGGGTACCAGAAATATCAACTCCGTTGAAGCCCATATTAGGATAATAGTGGGCATCCTTAGGCGGGCCAAATAGGGCCACGGCGTAATGGATGTTGTAAAGATTGATATCTCTAAGGGCTCCCCCTAGATAGTCTGGATCAAATGAATGAACCACCTGCCCCTTTAAATAGTCGTCGTAACGGCTGGAATACTGGGAATAGTTGGCAAGCATCATCCTGATATTGCCAAGCTTTGGCAGGGCCTCCTTCATCTTGTCAATCACCGGGTTGTGCAACACGGTGATAGCTTCAAATATAAAGCAATCTTTGGATTTTGCCAAATCGGCAAGCTCCTTGGCCTCAGCGTAGCTTCCTACAAAGGGCTTTTCTACTATGACATGCTTGCCCTTTAATAGGGCACGCTTGGAATATTCAAAATGTACGCTATTGATAAGGCCGATGTAGACTGTGTCAACATCGTCATCCTCCAGCATCTTATCATAATCCGTATATACGTTAGGTATGTTGTACTCACGGGCCAGTGTCTGACCCTTGTCCTTGCTGTGTGGCCTTGCAAAAATAGCCTGCACCTTAATATCCTCTATGGGCTCCATTGCATAAAGTGCATCCACTACTATCTTGCCAGTTCCTGCAATGCCTAATTTCATGTATCTATCTCCTTGAACTAGTTATGCGCCGTATTGGGCGTCATTATTATTCATTGATTTGACTATGACTCCATCTCGGCTCAGGTAATAATCCTGACCAAAGCCGCCAAAGCTATTGTTGTTATCCTTTGATATGTAGTCCGTATATGCGTTAATGCTTTCTAACACCTTATTGACTCTATCATATATGCCAGTAATATTCATGCCTTCAAAGGTATCATATTGGAAAATCAGGCTGTACTCGCCTAAAGCAGCGTACACGTCAGCATCTATTCCAATGAACTTATCAAGCATATATGTGCCAATGTAAACTCTATCTCCAACACGGATAGAATCCTTGCACTTGCTGTTATTAATCAGCTTAACCACATGCCAGTAGTGATCTGCCATGGCTTTGTCAGCATCAATAACCAAATCGTAACTATCCGGGCTTACTTCATCCGGGTCAATTTGTGATATAACAGCATTGCCCTGATCAAAAGACATTGCCGTCACAAATTTGCGAATATTAGCCGCAGCAAAAACCGGTGGATTTATTATCCCATTGAAGGTAACACTTGCAACTGCTGCCAACTGCCGCTTAGCTTCACGAACGGTGTCATTAGACACGAAATTACCCGCGGTACCCTTGGCTTCAAATAAATATGCTTGATTATTTGGTCCAATTCCAAAGAAATCAGGCCTTCTTGGGTTGTTATTATAGAATGTGACATTAAGGAAATTGTCTTTTAAATGATATAACGGTCCAGACACATAATAGATATTTGCCAACAATTCCGCCGCAATCATACCAATATGAAATGAAATACAGGACTTAACCGAAGTCTCTGAATTAGCATAGTCTCCAGAAATCCTAATATACTGACCCGAAAAATCAAAGGCCATATCTACTATTGACTCATAGAAACGTGCTGCAGCTACTGAAGGGAGATATCCATTTATCACACCCACAAATATAGAACAATCAACCAAAACCTGCCTTCCCAGATTTCTGTATTCCCTACCATTAAGAATATTATATGCATAGGCATCATCATTTGCATAAGAATCAAATCTCATTAAAGCCATAAGCTTGTCCTCCTAATCTTAAAAACCATCCACCTAAATTAATAGATGGAAATCAAAATCAAGTTACGTCCAAGTCGTATAATCCAGAACCTGCAGCCCTAACTTTGAACTCACTTGGTAGAAAAATATAGTTTTCAAGATTTGGAATGATTATGGAAATCCTGGACTACTATATCCTCTACCATAATCAATACATGCTTTTGCTTGTTGGCCTATACAGCCTTGACCTTGTCCATGCCAAGCTCCACCCAGAGGTCGTCAAAGCGCTTTTGCTCCTTGACCTTGATAGGCTTGGACAAATCCTTGAAACAATGGTCTATTACGTCTGCGTCCTTTAGCAGCTCGTCCATAGGTGAATCAATCTCTAGCTTGTCGTCATGATGAAATATCGCTAAACAGATAGTGTCTGTCTCTTCCATATCTGTTAGGTTCAATTTTTCAAGTATGCTTCGAGCTAAAGTCGCCCCCAAATGTGCGTGATCATCATATGACCCACTTTTATATGCATACAAATCGTGTAGCAGCCCCGCCATAGCTGCCAACTCCGCATCTAGCCCTCTCTTTTTAGCAAGTATGGTTGCTGCAAGAGAAACTCCATATAAATGTGCTGTAGCGTTCGTACGCTTGTTATCGTCTGTCAAAAGACTTAATTCCTTGTCTACGTACGTGCGTAGTTCACCTAATCTACTCATAACCCCTACTCCTTTATCCCCGAAATCGCTTCTACGACTTAAATTAATAATATCAAAAATGGCCTTTATTAAAAAGCCCTACATGCCCATATTTAATAAGCATTTAATTAAAATTGTTACGCAAATATTAATTATTTATTAAAAAAGTTAATATTTGCTTGCAATTTTATTTCAGTCATGATAAAAATAAATCAAGTTGGTAACAGCCAACGTCGAAAGGAGAGAATAATATATGAAAAAGAAAATCGCAATTATTGCAATTGCAGCAGCTGTAGTTGTCGCAGCTGTAATCGGAATCGTCTCAGCAGGAGGCGCAAAGAAATTAGGTGGCAATGGCAACAAAGATAGAATTCAGGGTCACCTTGAAGGAACAGGAAAAGCAACATCAGTATCAAAGAGCTATGGCGGATCTGACGATGGTTACGTCAATCTAACATCAAATATTGATGTAAATACTATAGTTCCTGGAGAGGTAGTGTTTGGCAATGATGCAATCAACATTTGTACTGACTACTCATATGTAGCTGATATTCCACTTAGCTGCGCTTATTGTACTCAGAATGCAAATGAGCCTAAATGCTATTATTATACTTTAAATAATGGAAAAACAAGATTAGACATGACTTTCATTGATGATCCTTCTGTTGGAGGAAATCCAAGACTAGTAAATTATTCAGTCACTGGTCCTTCGTATGAATATAACGATAACATATTTATTGATGGAGACACCTGCGAAGAGGATGTAATTAACATACTAGGTAAGCAGCCTGATAATCGTGTTGGCCAACATTGCGATAGAAGCTCAAGTATTACATTCTTAAGACAATATAGTAGTACACCTATCAGTGTCGATTATCATTTTAGTTTTAATATTCTTGATAGTATTACAGTACACAACCAGGCGCTTGAAGCACAGTATCGCGCTTACCTTTACTAAACCAGCCCTCCCTTAAATATAATTTATATATACTGAGAAGACGATCACATTATGGTCGTCTTCTTTTTTTATATATAATTATTTTACATTCAATAAATAATCTCTATTTTCCGTAGAGTAATAATTAAGATACATCTATTAATTTTTCAAATTTTTGAAACACAAAAAGGTTATTGTAATATTTGTGACACATATAATTATAAATAGCCTACTCTTCTATTTCTTGAATATAAACATCGCAACGTCCCTATTTTACTGCATTTTTTCATGAATCTCTCTTAAAATAATATTACATAATTATTAAATAATCATAAATTATTACATTTTTCTATTGTAAAAATATTTCATTTATGTTACAACTATATCATCATCGAAAGGGAACGATGAAAGGAGAGAATAATATATGAAAAACAAACAGGTAATTATGGTTATTGCTGCAGCACTTGTTGCAGCAGCAGGAATTGGCTTCGGAGCAGCCAAACTTTCAAATAACAATGAAACACATACAGAATCATCTGAAATAACTACAGAGCAATCAGCAGCCCCTGCATCAGCAACTGCAGGAGCAACTGCAGCAGCAACTTCAGGAGCAACTTCAGCAGCTGATAATACAGCTTCACCTAACGCGACAACTTCTAATCCTACAACTGCAGACGGTGCTCAGACAGCATCTGATTCTGAGGAGGCAGTTATTACTACTACTCCACCAGCTACATCAAGTGGTGTGACTGCAAACACCAATCATCCAAGTGGTGCACAGCATGTAACAAACGCAATAAATAATGCTGCAGGCACAACAACATCTACACAATCAACTGCTCCTCAGCAAACTGGTACTGCACAACCTACAACTGGCGCTCAGACAAGCGCTTCTCAACCATGTACGATTAGGTTAACAGATGCTTCTAATGCACCATATAGTATTGGAATTTACACAGGTTATGCAGATATTTGCGACCACTTAAAATTATCAAAGCAGGACCCATCATCAGTTGCTAACGGCAAATCAGTAGTAAATGATTATAAGTATGGTCAAAACTATATAACATTGTGTTTTGATAAGGCACCTTCCGGAAATCTTGAATTGGGAGAATTTCAGGTTGGCGGAAACCATTTTCTCTTAGAGGATGGAACTGCACGCGGTGATTCACTTGATCAGGTCCGCGACAAATATGAGTCAACACTTGGTAAAGCTGAGATTAAGTATTACCGTAACGACTCTGCAGAAATGATTTTCAACAAAGACAACATTAGATATGTTCTTTACTTTACAATTGATTCTAATTCACACTCACTCTTGTTAGACAGCTATCGAGTAACTAGAGTTGATTTAGAAAAATAGTAGGGAGAAATATATTGATATAAAAGGAGAATAATGTAATGAAGAAGAAAATTGTAACTATATTAATCACTGCAATTGTTATTGCATCCACAGGAATCGGCGTAGTATCTAACAGCAACACTGTTGTTAAAAAGACTACTACAGTAGAGACAACAGCTATGGCGCGCTCTTCAAAGGGCACACGAAGAGCTACTTCTGCTCCAGTCCCTGGTACAGTAAATATGCCTATTGGCAAAAAGACTAGAAGTCTTGACATTACCAAAACTTACAACCAGACTACTGATCCACTTCCAGTATTCGATCAGGATATTGCCTACGCAGGAACAGACCATAACAGATTAACTGATTCCTTCAATGATAACAATGGAGCTAGCTACCGTGTTGAGTTTATTTACAACACTGTAAACAATCAGAGTTGTATGCTCAATTACTCCGTAAGTGGACCTTTCCAGATGGCAAATGGTATTCATGCAGGTTCTACTATGGATGAGGTTAGAAATATTGAGCGCCCTACCCTTGGTGAGGCTGCACTTACATGCGACTCAACATGTTGCAAAGAACTAACCTATAACTACAACGATAGAAATAAGACTAATATAAATATTACTTATACATTTAGACCATCTCCAAGAAATTTCAATGTATTTGTTCTTGAAGATGTATATGTACAAAGAGTACAGTAAAAAGATTTAGCTAGACTCTAACTGCACATTGAATTTCCACAGTTAGAAGTCTTCTAAATATATTAACTTAGCCCCCTCCCCTAAATATAACTCATATATACCCCTTAAGCTAAATGGAGCTCTCCAAATGGCTTAAGGGGCCTTTCTTTTTTATTTTTCAAGTGGTGTATCAAATTCTATAGTGTAAATCTTGTTGTGCTCACCAGATAATTCGGGCGGATTAGATGACAATTCCAAAAACTCCTCTGCATCATTTTCATTATTTAAAGAGCCATAATCAGGATAATCATAGAAAAATTTTTCCTCGTCCTCCCAGTTTGATGAAATTGTAAATTTACCGCTCAGTTTTTGCACTGAAATATACCCACATTCATCCACATCTAGCTTGTCAAATGAAGAACTATTTAAAATGACCCTTATATAATTAGCATTGCCATTACAATCCTTAAAAGAGCCAATACAGTAAAATCTTGAGTCATCGCCATTAGTGGCATATGCTCTTATAATTTCTAAATCAGTAAGCAAAAAATATGATGTCTTATCAATCTCAATCGATTCAAAAGAATCTACTGTATTATCATAAATTACATCTTCACTATTTTTAATTGCTTTGCAACCAGTTATTAAACTAAGCAGCATCGCCAATATAATTATTATACAAGTCCTTCTTGTTGCCAAAACATTACTCTCCTTAATTAAACCTTAACTACTCTTCGCCCAAACGGAGCAAGTGATAACTTTGCAATCTTGAAAAATTGCTTACCAAAAGGTATCCCAATAATTGTAATACAAAGTAATATTCCTAAAATCAAGTTGATAAGAGCTAATTCCAATCCTGATAAAAAAATCCATATTATATTTAGTATAAATGAAACCGCACTACCATCGCCTACAGTTTCCTTTCCAAATGGATTTAACGACAATGATGACAGCTTAAAACACTGCACACCAACTGGAATACCAATTATAGTAATGCACCATGCGATTCCAACAAGCCACCATGTAAATGCACTTAAAAGTCCGCCGCAAATAATCCATATCAAGTTTCCTAAAAATCTCATAATCTTATTCTCCTTTCAAACATTGATATGGGTATATTCTACCACTAAAAAGCTTTTTATTGTACCATTCCTAGCAGCTCGCTGCGCTCCCAGGTCTGCCCGACTCCACAGACCAATCGCTTCGCTCACTTTGTAGAAAAATGACCTATAGAGATTTTAAAGATGCTCCCCAAAAGCATATCTTTTGGGGGCATCTTATAAATCAAACTGACGGATTAGTTTCTATAGTTACAATTATCCTATTCTATATTTTTTTTATTTGAAGCCACTTTCATTATCAAGCGACGCAAATCCACCTTTTTGAGCAAGCTCTATAATTATATCTTTTACTGAATCCACATAATCCTCTAAGTATTTTAATTCTTCATCATTAAACCCTTTATTATTCTCCCATGATAATTCTGGTATTACACACTCGATAGATTTGCCCCCTGATTCTATTGGCTTCTGGAAATAAACTCTTACCGTGTCATCAGATCTAACCTCTGTATGTGTAACTTCGATATCATCTTTAATAGTCATAAAATCATAAATCATATTTTACCTCTACATAGTTTATCCATTAGAAACTTTCTTTATCGTATTCTCGATAAAGGGATCTACTAATCATCTTCGATAATTTCACCACCAACATCAGGGCCCCAGTCAATGACTTCACCCTCGCCTATATCCTCTGCAGTAATTTCCTCAAATGGCTTATTATAAAACTCTTCGAATATTTGCTTCGTCGTTTTCTTTTCTATATCTTTATTCATCTCCATACTAATCTCCTAAAACCCACTATATAACCTCCGAACTAGTCTGAGCAAATGCCCTCTGCTATCTTTCCTCTTTTAATGCACTTATTTCAACAGGCATTGTTCTTGTACGAATAATCTCTTTAAACAATAAGTTAATAGCTGTATCCATATCCATACCTAGTTCATCTAAAACCTCTTTTACTTCTCTTTCTGCTTCTTCATCAAGTTCAAAAGTAATTACTTCCGTTTGCTTTGACATAAAAATCTCCTTATTAATAACCAATTGCTATTCTAATTTCTTTGCCTGTTCCGCATAGACTTCACTTATTTTCATAATTTTGATTTCTTTGATGGCCTTCCTTTATGTTATATAATTCTAATATATTGGTAGTCTCAGCTGTTTCAGTTGAGATGACATCAACAAACTGTCCTCTTCTTATTGCAATACTTATATTATTAACCGACTTACATTTAGGACATTCATATTCAAAATCATAGAAATAATTCCTGTGTCCTTTATCGACATAATCGCCAAGATAAAAGTCCTTCAACAGATTTTCATAATCCTTTGTCTGCTCCTGAAAATCGAATATCTCTTTACAAGAATCGCACTTATAACTTCCCCTAAAAGTATCAAATAAACCCATACTTTTGCGCTCCTTTATATTACTTTCCTTTTATTCTATCAAGGATGTACTGTATATTCACTGAACGCATAGTTCACTTAGGCCCTATGAATTTTCCTTCTTCATTTAAATAATCTTCATAGTTAATTGATGGGTTCGCACATTTACACATCATTCTTAAAAATTTTTCGCATTCCTCATCTGTTTTAAATGGACTAAAAATCATTGCTTTTTTCTCTCCTAGCACATCTGCTAAGTCAGCCTCATAAAGTTCCAGTAATGCGAACATTACATCAAAGGGCGCAACTCGCTCACCTGCTTCGTAATAGTAAATAGTTCTTTCTGAAGCTATACCTAGGTATTCACATACCTCTGCAACAGATAGTCCTTTCCTCTTTCTCAACTCTCTTAGTCTATTCCCTATAGCATGCAAATCATATTTGGGTCTATTTTCTTTTATCATAATACGTACCTCTTTATTACTATCTTTGGGCAAGCGTTACTTATTATCTGTAGACTCCCCATTTACTACTTTCGAGATGTAATAATGATAGCAAAAAGAGATGCCCCCAAATAAGGACATCTCTTAAACTCATATTTTATAAGATTCGGTCTACAGAACCACATAAATCTTATATACCCTTCCACTGTGTTTCTTCTGCGATATCACAAACAAGCTTTCCATTATACGTAAAGCATGCAGGCCCAGATACTGAATAACCCCTTAAATTTTTTGAAATAGCTGATAAAGATGTAATCTCTCCGTTATACTTAACTTTCCTATCGCTTTCAACTATTGCTACAACCGATGGGTCATCTATAAAAACTAGCTCTGCGCCAATCGGAATACCACATTTTGAAAAATTAACACATGGTCTCTTTGTCTTCTGCTTTTTGCTTTCAGATAGTTTTACCTTCTTAAGTTTTTTCTTTGTTCCGCTAATAATAGCGATTGCTTCTAATAGCTCATATGCATCTTCTGCTGTTAAAATATAAAATTCTCTGTTTTTAGATATTCGTAATTCTGCGTTCAAATTATCTATTAGCTTATGCAACTTTTTATCCTCTAGACTACCAGATGTTTCATAGGTTGCATAAACTTCGTATTCATATGGAAGTGCCGTTGTGCTCAACTGCTTTCGTCTAAGCTCTACATCTTTTGCATATCCAATCTTCACCATACCTTTTAATGCTGGATTTGTCATTATATAGATATATCCCTTATCCATACTACTTCCTCACCTTAAAAATATTTATCACCATACTTAAGCTTATACTACAAAAAAAATGTGTTTTATTGGTGCGCAAAAAAGAGTACTCTCTTATCATGCAATACGCATATAACTTATCTAAACATAAAATTGCCGTAAATACGCCACCCAAGATTAATGCGATAATTATCTCCGCCATCAACGGGCCAATCTTATACTTTCTAGATGATTTAGGCACTCTATTTCCAGCCGAAACAATGCCACAAACAGTAAAAACATTTTTTAATTGTGCATCACCAACATGTAGTTTTATTTTGTGTCAATAATTAATTTAGTCAAAAATAAAAACTTCAGAGTATGTTCTGAAGCTTTTATTTAAATTAAAATATCTCAACAACAGCTATTAATACTTATAGCTTTTCCTTTTCAATTAGATAGTTCGACGGTAATCACACTATCAGTTACAAGGATAATTTCTATTTATTCACCATACATATAGCTTCCTTTTAATTTTTAGCTGCTTTCTTTTCAATTGAAGGCATAATGTTAAGTAGGCTTTGGTAGCTATCAACATCATGATAAACTACATTATCTGTAGATATTTCATTAAACAACTTTCGCGCACAAATTATTTTAGCTTTCTCAACCGGACGAAGTTGCATACTTTCCATCGTCCCCTTTGTTTCTGCAATAAAATAAATGTGTTTTACTGTACCTTCATTAAAAACAATCGCCCAATCTGGAGTATAGTTTCCTACAGGTGTAGGAATCGAAAAACCTCTTGGCAACTTCGCATATACACATACCTCAGCAGCACTATCAAGGGCTTCTGCAAAAGTACGCTCTACTGAATTCTCCGCTATTCCATCTGTAAATACATATGGTTGAATATTTTTTTTAGACCTAAAAGATTTTGTAATATTCGTATGATTTTCAAGGGTAAAAATATCACTATTATATGTTCCTTCAAGCTTATCATATGATATATGATCAATAATCATAGTGGACTTTTGCTCTGCAATAATTCTAGAAACCTTTGATATAAATTCTTCCGGATTCTGTTTATACAAATCAAATTTTTCTGGTCTAATATTCGCCAAAATTGTTGCCACAGTTTTTCTTGTTAATACAGTAGCACTAGCAATCTTGTCAATCAAATCATATTTAATTTGGCTGTTCTCAAAGTATTTTAGATCTTTCGTATCTGTTATAGATGTTTTAAAGTAATCCCCCTTTTTTACATCATCAACGTTAACCTCTTCTTTCTGCTCTGATAAAAACGTAGTATACTGCAACATTGTGACATATAACTCACTATTAATTGAATCAACAGCTTTTTTTATCAATTCTTCGCTATCAAAATCTACATAATATGCATATTTATGATTAATATAGTTCCATAATGTTTGGAATTCTTTTTTATAAAAGTTATCATTTAAATCATTCCTTGGTGTTTTTGTCTCGCTTGCGTCTTCTATCATCTCATCGAAGACTTTCTCATCATAAACACCTTGAATTAATCTTATAATACCATCAGCATACTTCTCTAAAGCCTCTGGCAATGGTTTTATTTCATTCTTTTCTAAATCTTGTCTAAAAGCATCTGTTATCTTATCTTTTCCATCATCAGTAACATAATCATTCTTTACAAGATACTGGTATATTTGCGATGCAGTCTGTTCATTTATCTTTTCTCTATTGCCATCTTCTAATGTAATGGTCTTTCCCAAGAAATATTTAATTGAAGCGCCACGTGGTCTCTCATATAAATCCTTTTCTATCTCTTTTTGCAAGTCAGTAACAAAGTCTTTATAGCTTTCACTCGCTATAACTGTAAGCCTATTAATCTTGTGAACCAACGATGCACCTACGCTTTGTTCATCAACTCTACATCCAGCTTGATTGACGCAAAGTCTTAGCCCTCGTCCAACTTCTTGTCTTTTACCAATAATACTATCGCTGTGCTTAAGCGTACAAATTTGAAAAATATTTGGATTATCCCATCCCTCTCTAAGTGCAGAATGAGAAAAAATAAATCTTGTTGGCTCATTAAAGCTAAGCAAACGTTCCTTATTCTTTAAAATAAGATCATATGCAAATGTATCCTCAGAAATATCGCTACCTCTTTTACCTTTACTATTAATAACATGACCTTTTTTGTCTATACTGAAATATCCCTTATGCGTATCATGTGCATCTATAGACTTAAGATATTTCTGATATGGAGTATCAAAAACAGTAATATAATCATTTACAACATCGTTATACTCTTGCTCAAATATTTTTCCATATTCACCTAATAGTTCTTTACCATCATCATCGTATTGCCGATAGTTTTCAACCTTATCAATGAAAAATAGAGAAAGTGTCTTTATGCCCTGATTAAAAAGCTGTTCTTCCTTCTCAAGATGAGATTTTATAGTCTCCCTTATTTGAATACGACGCATATCCTTCTCTGAAATATCCCCTACAGCTTCTCCAATTGTTATAATTTCACCATTAGTAAAGGCCACAGTTCCAGATACAGGATTTATTTCGCTTATACGATAACCTTTGTACTGCTCCATTTTATTTGAAATCTCATAAAGATTATCATCCACATCAAAAATACGAGATTCATGATTTATACCTTTTGTTTTATAGTTTTTTTCATACTCTAACCTAGCTCTTGGCGGTTTTTTAGGTGAAATAATTATATCTTCAAGATACAGATAATGACTGGTTCCACGAAGATTCTTTACTTGGAACCCCTTAACTTCAATCTTCTTAACAAGTCTCTGATTATATGCATCCACAGCATCCAATGCATACACAAGGTTATGATGCTTTTCATGGGTTGCTGAATAATTTAAACAAAATAAAGGATTAAAAAATTGCAAAGCATCCTGTGTTGCTTTACCTCCCATCTTTTGTGGCTCATCTAAAATAATTATTGGATTATTTGCTTTGATAACATCTACGGGACGTCTACTTCCAAATTCATCTCTTGGAGAATAAATAATTAAAGAGTCTTTATTATTCGCGCCTTCCTTAAACGAACGATTAAAAGCTTGCATATTAATTATCATTACATTTATTCCAGAATTACTAGAAAAAGCATCTAGTTGGTTAAGATTCTTGCTATCATAAACAAAAAATCTAATTTTTTTATGATAATATTCCATAAAATGATCTTGAGTGACTTCAAAAGATTTCTTTACACCTTCTCTAATGGCAATAGATGGAACAACAACTATAAACTTAGACCAACCATATACCTTGTTAAGCTCATACATAGTTTTTATATATACATAAGTCTTTCCCGTACCCGTTTCCATCTCTATATCAAGAGAACAAGCACCTAAATTACCAACAAGTTTTTCAGATATTATTACATTATTATGATGTTGAACTTCTCTTATATTAGAAAGTAATGTATCTGCAGAAATAAATAGGTGCTCATTTCTAAATCCAGAATCATCAAAGTCATCTGTCAAATCCAATGATAGATTATCTAGATTAGCAAACCTCATCTGAGAGTATTCCAGTGCTCTATTATCTCCAATATCTCTACGATAACTAACTTTATCCTGATATGGTTGCCCCTTAAAAACATCAATCACACTTTGAACAGCATCTGTTTGATATTGTTGAATTTTAAAACTAAATTTCATACCTATAATACCCTTCTTTCAGTCTCTGGACTAATACTTGCAAATATCTGATCGAAATTTGTTCTAACACTATCAGTAGCCATCGAACAATCTCTGAATACTGCATAATAAGGTTTTTTTTGTGCAATACTTTTTACAACATCTTCAGTAACATCCTCATCAAAACAAGCCATTAGAAACCCATCTGCGACACTAAAAACTTCTTTATTCAATATCTTTAATTTTTCAATTTTACTAGAAAGCATAATACCCGAATTCAACATAACTTGAAAAAGCAAATCTTCCGCGGTTCTACCTTCTACAATATTATTAACATTTTCTAACAAAGCATTTTGTTTAATCTCTGTTGGCTTATTAGAGACTTCCTTCATGTTCGAAGACGCTAATCTTAAAACCCTAAATCCAGTATCAATTTCTATATTACTAAACTTTTCGGCAGCTCTACGTATTCTCTCTTTACCAATTTCACAAATATTATGCGGTTTCCCGATAGAATCAAGTAGTTTTATGGCACTTTGGGCCACCTTTTTTGCCTTTGCTGATTTTTCCTTTTCCGGATTAATCACATCTGGAATTTGTACTAAAATAAATTTTCTATTCTTAGCATCATTAGCATTAGCCAAAAAGGTAGCATGTGCTGTTGTCGCAGAACCGGAGAAAAAGTCTAAAATAATATCATCTTCATCCATTCCACAAAACTCTATTATTCTTTCAATAATCTCTTCATCTTTGGGATTTTCAAATACCTTTTCCCCCATCATTTCCGCTAATCTTTTCGAAGAAGCTCTTCCATCCTTATAGAAAACACTATAAGGAACTGTATATTCTCTATCTTTAAGATAAGCTTTTAGCGTAGGCACTGCATTTTCATCCTCACCAAATTCCACGCGCCCTTCCTCTATCCATTTCTTCATATTAGCCTCATTAGTCAACCAACCTCTAGAAGGAATTTTAACCGGTTTCTTAGTAATAGGATGTATCACATCATACTTAGGTCCTCCGCCTCCTGGCCAACTTATGTTATCTGCGAAATAAATACCCTTTTCGTCAACTTGAGAGTAATGACTATGGGCTTTAGAAGGATGGGCATCTGGAAGACTTTTATACCATTTTTTCAATTCAACACTAATTTTCCTATAATCAAGACCAAACTTTTTTCTTAACAACTCATGTTCTGTATATATGTCATTTAATCCTTGTTTTTTTTCTCGCCATACAATATTATTTTCTTGCAAATAATTTATATTTTTCACGTAGCAAAGTATATACTCATGCGATACGGAAATATATTTTGAATCATTTTTTCGACCTGCCGCCCAGACTAATTGACAAATAAAATTAGATTCGCCATATATTTCATCACATACTTTTTGAAGATTTCCTACTTCGTTTTCATCAATACTTATAAAAATTGCACCATCTTCTTTTAATAAATTCCGTGCCAGTTTCAGTCTTGGATAAATCATATTTAACCAATCTGTATGAAATCTTCCATTGCGTTCCGTATTCGGATATAAACGATTTCCCAAATCATCATAATGCCCACTTTGGGCTAAATATTCATTAGTTGAAATCGAAAAATCATCATCATATAAATAATCATTTCCAGTATTATAAGGAGGATCTATATAAATCAATTTTATTTTCTCTAAATAAGTCTCTTGTAAAATTTTTAAAACTTCAAGATTATCTCCCTCTATATATAAATTCTCTGTTGTTTCAAAATTGACACTCTCTTCTTTTGATGGTCTTAGTGTTGCATTAATTGGTGTATTAGCCGCCCGAATAGCTTTATTCTTATCCGGCCATGTAAACTGATATCTTTCATCCTTTCCCTCTACAACAGCACAACTAATCTCCTGTCTGAGAATGTCAGAATCTATTGCACGTACAGTTTTACCATCTTCATCAATTGTTTCAGTAATAGCGTTAGGGAACAAGTGTAACAACAATTCGTAATTTCTATCTGCAATATTTAATGTTCTTATGTCCATCTTATTCATCTTACAAATCCTCCAATTTCCTCTTATATTCATTTAATCGTTGGAACAACTCAAATTTTTTCTTTGATTGTGTTTCCTTACGTGCTTTTTTTTCCAAATCAGAAATACATTTTTTCAGTTTTTCTTTTTCAGCCTCTATTACTATCTGCTCATCAAGTGTATTTTCTTTACTTGCCGCAATTCCTGAAACAACTGTAATAAAGCCTTCCCAGACAGCAGATAAATCCAGCCCATTTAAGGTCAAATCTAATTGCTTTTCCCACCTAGATTTTAAAAGCCTAGTTTCATAAATCGCTAACTGATATTCTTCTTCAAAATGAAGAATCATTAATAAATTTTGTCCAAAAAGCTTCGATATCAACGTTATATTTCTGTCGTTATAGTCTTTAGTTTTTAACTCCACCTGGACAACAAATATCGATTTTATTTTTTCAGTAGGCTGGATATTTACTGATGCTTCCGAAATTTCATTTGTAACAATAATCCTGCTTATATCCGCATCAAATTTTTCTTTTTTGGCCCCACTTAATTCATCTGGAAATCTTTGATATAGTAATTTCTTATGTACAAGTTTTCTAATCTCAGTTGAACTTGGCAACCCAAACATCTTGCCACCTCCTACTTGATAACTAGAAAAGTAATTAGTTCAAAATCATCAAGCCCGTTTATTGTTTCTGAAATGAAGCTCATATTTCGTCCACTTAAGAAACTGTCCATTTCACTTTCATCTTTAACTTCGATTATTGAAGAAATAGCGTCTCCCAAGAGTTCAGAGTATTTCCACATACTTTTACCATCATTTGTTTCATCATTAAATAAAGAGCAAAGACTCTGAATCGGTTCTTCCTTTCCTCTGCATAACAACCTATATGAATCAAGCATGTCTTTAGGTGAAAGATGGTCAATTATGATTTCTCCATCTTCTGCGATATATACCATATAAAATGGATGCAACCTATTCTGGCTATTAATATTCACTTCGTTCTTTACATTTCTAAGAACAAAAATTACTCCAGGTGGCAGATCTTCAGCTGACTCTGCCACTGCATTCATGCCATGAGGTGCCTTCTCCAACTCAGGATGTTTCTTTATATACTCTAGTAAATCTAATCTGAACTCATTTAATCCCAAATCCATGATTGAAATCCCCGTCGACATATCTTCAATATCAACAACTTCTTCTTGCAATCGCTTAAGCTGTTGTTTTCGATATTCCAAATCGGTCTTTTCCTCGGGACTTAGGACATTATCATCACCTGTTGCTGTCATATCAACAATCTTCATTCGGGTCTCAACTCTCGCCTTAAGGTTAATATACTCATCAAGTGTTATATCCGGCCAAAAGTTAACCAACTGGATATATTCGTTTTTACTTCCAATTCTGTCTACTCGACCAAATCGCTGAATTATACGAACTGGATTCCAGTGAATATCGTAATTGATTAGATAATCACAATCTTGAAGATTCTGACCTTCGGAAATACAGTCCGTTGCTATAAGCACATCAATTTCGGCTTTTTGATTAGGCATAAGCAAATCTTTCCCCTTTGAAATTGGAGAAAAGCATGTAAGCACAGTGTTTAAATCTGTACGAAGCCCTTTGACTGTTGTTCGCCCATCTATAGAGCCTGTAACAAGCGCAGTATCTAACTCATATTTTCTCTTACAATATTCACTTACTGTTTCATATAGGTACTCCGCTGTATCAGCAAAAGCAGTAAAAATGATAATCTTTTGATTTCCTGGATTAATTGGATTATCCATCTTGTTGCCAATTACTCCAAAGAGCTCCTGCAATTTACTATCATGTGCTGGTGTAATTGGCGCAATCATGTCAAGCAACGAAATTAGTATTTCCCGATCATCTTCTAATTCACGTTTCCATGTAACATAGTCCATATCCGCAATATCAATTTTTACTTTTTTACCAATTGTAAATACATCATCATTCTGATCGTCTTCGTCAAAATCGATATCAGAAATATCTGTGAGCTTAAACTCTATTCTTGCCTTTCCATTCTCATAATTTTCTATTGCTTGTAATGTTGTAGAAATAAGCTCTTTAATACGAGTAACAGTTAATCTAAATGAATAGACCGAGCTTTCTAAACGCTTCATAAGGTTAATTGCCATCAAACGTCTTATACCTTCTTCACGACCTTTTTGCGTTAATCCACCATTTATATGCTTAGAGTCATACATATCCATATATTTTGCCGCTCGACTTGGCAAAATATAATTCGTTGGTGTATAAATGCATAGCATAAGACAATTAAGCGATTCAAATATAACATTGTAATTTACATCTACGTCCAAATCGGTAAGACCTGGCCTTTTAGAGACTGGTAGCTTTCTCTTAGGGAAGCTTCCGATTTCTGCTGTATCGTAATATTTCTGTATATGCTTACGAGAACGAGCTATAGTGATGCTATCAAGAAGCTCAAAGAAATCAAAATCAAGCATCTTCAATAACACGTTTGTAGTTCGCTGCTCAGGTTCAAATTTGCTCCATGTGTTAAATGCTTTCTGAGCCTGATTGAAAATATCTTCAATATTCTTATTAGTGTTCAGCTTTTCATCAAGTAATTCGCTCTCACCTTCATAGGCTAATGCAAGCTGATTTCGTAAATCCACAAACCTATTGTTTACCGGCGTTGCAGATAACATAAGAACTTTTGTCTTGACACCTTTTCTTATAACCTTGTTCATCAATTTCAGATAGCGATTTTCTTTATCTTCAGCTGAGATTCTTCCACCATTCCTAAAATTATGCGACTCATCGATTACAACAAGATCATAATTACCCCAATTCAATCTATCGAGATCCATACCATTTGATGTTCCAAATTCCCTATTAAGATCGGTGTGAAAAAGGACATCATAACGCATCCTATCTGCTGCAATAGGATTGTTTATATAATTGTCTTTATATGTGTTCCAATTGTTCGCCAATTTTTTAGGACATAACACCAATACAGATTTATTCCTATTTTCGTAGTACTTTATTACAGATAATGCCGTAAATGTCTTACCCAAACCAACCGAATCTGCAAGAATACAGCCGTTATATTTCTCAAGTTTATTTATGATTGCCATTGCCGCATCTTTTTGAAAATTATAGAGAAGCCCCCATATTTTACTATCCTTAAATCCAGTAGCCTCATTAGGTAAAACATCTTCTGATATATCTTCAAGAAACTCATTGAAGATGTTATATAAGGTTACAAAATACAAGTATTCCGGTGAGTTTTCATTGTAAACTGTAGTAATACTGTTAATTACTTCATATGTAACATCTTGGAGTTTTTCCTTATCATTCCATAATTGTTCAAAAAGCTGTAAATATGCCTGACTCATTGGTGCTTCAAATTTCTGCACCATGTAATATGCATTATTACCTCGCTCACAGCCAAGATCTACAGTTGTAAACCCATTAATAGGCATATAGCTTTTGTCATCAATATTCATAAACCCCATCATATTCTCATGGGTAACATTCGTTTTAAAAACAGCTTTTTTGCGAATCCAATCAGCACATTCCTTAGCAATAGCTTTCTGATTCATTTCATTACGAAGCCTTACCTCATACTCTGAGCCATAAAGATTTCGTTCACGCTCTTGCTTTGGAATATAAAACTCCCGCTTCTCTTTTACAGAATTCGTCTTTACAAAAGTTGGAGATGTAAAAATAAATCTAAACATCTCACAAGTTTCAAGTTGTTTCTTCAATTCCTGAAAAGCATAAATAGAAAAAGTAGCTGCTGCTATAGATATCTTATTGCCTGATTTTAATTCTTCTTTCAAATCTTCTGATAATGTTCTATTAACATTATCAATTAGCCTCGTATTTATATTATCTTTCTCTTTTTTTGTATGCTCTAACCATTCACCCGTCTGAAGGTCTATAAATTGCTCAAGCTTTATTTCCCCGTTAAAATCAGCTCCATATTCTCCCGCGCGTGTTTGGTCATCAAATTTAAAGGAAATATTATACAGCTTTCCGCTCTTTGTCTTCCTAATCAGATTATTGTCAATAAAGAATTGTATAACTCTTTTATGTGCCGGAATGTCATCTCTATTTACATAGAAACAACAAACACCATCATTTGCATCAGAATGTTTTGCCTCAGAGCATATATTGCCACTTACAGCCTTGCGACACATTTCATCAGCAAATTCTTCATCACTAAAGAAATACATCCATTTTCCACATTTATTTTCATCAAGATTTTCATGTCCTTCCCCAACATAGAAAATCCATCCACCAAGAGCTATTCGATTATATTCGCTCATATATAATCCCTCCTTGGTAACTTCAGTACCAACTATAAACTATAAGTACTGAAAAACATGGATTACGCGAACATCAGAAATCATTGTAAAGATTTCGCTTTTATATTTTATTTCACAAATGTTAGAAATCCGTGAAAAAAATATGTAAGAATTTGGTCTAAACAAGATATATCTCTTGCAGATCTATTGGATAAACTCCGTGAAGACGTTGTAAATCATAAATCGATTACCAACTATAGAGACTAATAATAAAATAATTATTAATCTAGATAACCACCTTGGCATAAAATTGCACATTGAAAAGGAGTTGGGGACTATAAATCCACCAACTCCATGGCCACAAAATATGTATTTAGCTGCAACTGTTGCAATCCACCACTTATAGTAAACAAATAACCATTTAAAACATTATCGTCTTTACGGTTGCGATGATACTAAGCAGGTGCTTATAAAAGGCTAATCATAACTATTAAACTAGAATATCTATCTGTTTTTCTATCCTAGTAATTATATTTTTTAATTTTTTATTACCATCATTGTTCGGACTACTCTTGAGAACTTGAATTACAAAAGATCTATAACCCGCTAAAAAATATATTAACGCCTCTTTGCTTGAAAAATTGTGTTCATATCCAATATCTTTTAATGCTCCATTTATTTCATCTAACCATGTTTTAATTTTTATTTTTTTATTATATTTATTACGTTCTAAAGTAAATAGGACTGCACCAATTTTTTTAAGTCTTTTTCTAGACAAACTAATCCCACCACTAAGAACCATTCCATTTAACGCTATATAGTCTTTAGATAATCTTTTCTTTTTATAATTTAAATTAAAACCTTCGCTTTTTAATATTCCTTCAATCCCATGATAGAATCGATCTGTATGAATATACTTATCTACCGATGAAAACATCATGTCATCAGCATATCTCGTATATTTGACATTAACTTTCGTGCAATAACGTTCAATTCTAATATCCAATCGTCGCATAATAATATTTGATACTACTGGAGAACAAGGCGATCCTTGTGGTAATCGCCCCTCATACAATAAGATTTTTTTCAGGTAATCAATTATTTCTTCTTTAACATCAGATTGCAAAAATATATTATTAAACGCATCATTAATGTGTTCCTCTTTTATTGAGTCAAAAAAATTAGAGATATCAATAGACAAATAGTATTCTCCATAATTACATGCATGTTCAGCAAGATAATCAAAAAAACTTCTCTTTTTAACGAATCCATAGACCGTATCCGGTAAATAGATGTTGTCCAAATATTTTTCCTTCAATTTTTTTTGAATCTTATAGAGGCTATTATTTTTATTAACGCTATATATAATTCTTTCACCATTTTTTTTTGGAATTACAATAGAATCCCCATAATATTTCTTTTTATTATCATCCTTTACCGAAGTTATCAGCCCATTTTTTGTTACTTCCAGTTGTTCAATAAATTCTTCTATGTTTTTAATATTCCAATTTTTCATTTTTTCTCCAAAAAAATATGGCCCCTTAATTAAGAAGCCATAAGCAAATGAGTACGCCTATATTTTCGCTACGCGATATATAACAATTGTATTATCTCCAACCTTTCCTGTTAGTAATAATATAAAATAATACAAATAGTTATTTCAAAAACTTGGATTATTTCCATTAATCAGGTTTTCATCCCCATAAGTATTAATGAAAATTTCACAAGCATCACGTTACCGTATACATAACAATGATAATCACTACTCATTTCTTACTTTAGCTTAACATATCTTTTATTAAAAAGTAAATATATTTAAATTCAGGTAACAACTTGAACAATGCCTCTTTTTTCCCCTCATCATTTACGTCACGTAAATGATTATTTATTAACCACTCAATATAACTGTTAATCCAGCCAGTTTTACCTTTCTCTTTTTTATTCTTATCAATAAAATCCTTAAGTTCAGCAGATATATATTCCTCTATATCACCACTTGAATATTCATATAATATATCTAATTTACCGTTAAATAAACTTCTCATTATAAAAATTTGTTGATTTCGATCATACTCTTCCAAAGCCATTTTAAAGTCATTCCATTTTTTATAATTCTTTTCAAAATAGCGCAAATGGAACCACTCCAAAAATACGTTAAGGCTACTATCGCATATCAACAAACCCTCTATAGTTGTTTTTAAAGTAACAACACTATGTTGTAAGCTATATTTTTTTATATTTCGAATTAATTCCTCATATTTAGAATCATCAATATATAGTTTATCCTTCTCTATAGTGTATGTTTTTTTCATCAGCTCTTTGATTTTCTCGCGTATATAAAAAGTGGTATTTCTTTTATCTCCAAATGAATATCTTTCAGCTTTTTCTATTATCTTATTAGCCAATGGATTAATACTTGTATTACCACCAGTAAACATAAATCTTTTTTTATCGACATTAAATCTTAAAACTTTATCCATATCAATAATAACAAGATAAGGGATTGACTTGTCACCATTTCTTGGTAACAAATATTCACTAGCCCGATCATTGGAGTTGGTATTAAAAAAAGTTACTAATCTTAGTTCTGGAAATACTTCTGCCAAATTATAATTATTTAGAAACTGCATTTCACATATACCTTCAACAAAAACTATTAGATTAGCAAAAAGTCCTACAGCCTCATTGTCCGATATCAAACTTCTTTTCTTTGATTTTTCGGAAATCGAATATTTGTTTATACGTGTGTAATACCATTCCTCATATACTTTATAAAAACACATTTGCTCCCCTTTATTTATTAAATTTGTTAATAAATGAGGAGAATGAGTAGATAGTATAAATGCGATTTTTTTCCCTGTGGAAAAAGAGGCCGATAACTCATCTATAAATTGGGGGTGTAAATTCACTTCAGGTTCATCCAATAAAATCAATATTTCTTTCGCTGTTATCTGGGACAATTCCATAAGCAAAGCTAAATAAAGACGCAAATACTTTAGTGAATTAATTCCTTTTGAATAATATGACATTGGTTCGTCATCTATTAAAAATTTTTCGCCTCCCAATGCCGTTAAAATCGCATTTTTATATCTAGATTTATAATCAAAATGATTAATATTTATTTTTTCCTGTAACAAGACATCATTTACAATTTTATAAGTTCTTTCGAATTTGTCCCCATAAATATCCTTGAAAACATCTAATAATTGAGTTTTTGTTTCATCATCCTCGGAATACATGCTAATAGCAATATCACTTACAATATTCCAAATATCATGCCAAGCAAAAGAACTAATTGCATTATTCTCTATCAAATATAAAGGAAAATACGACAATAAGATCCTCACATCTTGCATTTTCTTAATAGGATACCATTCAACTTGTCCTGTTTTATATTGAGTCATTTTCAATGAAATTATATCGTTTTTTCCAACAAATTTTTCAATATTTTTAATATCCTTTTTAAAAGAGTCTATATTACGTAGCTTGCTAAGATTGAAATATAATTCTACAGATGCCTTTTGTACATAATGATTTTTATTATCAATTATATCTTCTACCAAAAATGTATTATTTGCCATTTGGTAATAATACTTTAAAGCCTGCATAATTGTAGTTTTTCCAGCTCCGTTTTTACCAATTAAACAAGTAATTCCATTCTTTTCAACATTAATGTCTATATGTTGTAATGACTTATAATTTTTTATAACAATTCTTTCAATACCCATTTTATTATTCCTTTTATATTTTCTCTCAACAATAATTATATCGCATATACGAATAATATGCATTAATAAAAGGCTGCCCTTTTGGGCAGCCTCCCTTCATCGGCGAAGCCGATTACCATCCCTCCTTGCTCGCGCCAGCGAGTGGTCTGTGGAGCTCGGGCAGACCTGCGAGCGGAGCGAGCTGCTAGGAATGGTACCATTTTCGGTAGGCGGTTAGTCCTTCTCTCGGAGGACTGTGTGCGACTTTCTATAGTCTTGGTTACGTGCGTGGCAAGCATGATTCCAAGACACAAAAATAACCGCCCCAAAGCCTGAGAAACTTGAGCGGTTATTAAAAACTAATCTTTTACTCGGCTAACCGTCTATGAGACGAACCCCAAATGTTAGACAGTAGCCACCCAAGAATTAAGCTCCATTTTTTTGAAATTCTTCTCTATATTTCACAGGAGAAGTTCTCAATCTAAGCTTAATTCGCTCATTGTTATAGTACTCTATGTAGTCTCTCATTGCAAGTTCTAGCTCATCAAGAGACTTAAAACGACTTTCCTCTCCATAAAACATTTCGCTTTTCATTAATCCAAAAAAATTTTCCATTACTGAATTATCTAAACAATTTCCTTTTCGTGACATACTTTGAATAATACCAGCTTTTTTGAGTATGTTTTGATATTCATTCTGTCTATACTGCCAACCTTGATCAGAATGCATAATTAAACCGGTAATATTTAAATTAGTATTCAGAGCATCTTGTAACATCACCATTGTTTGCCTGAAATTAGGGCTTTTTCCTATATGATAGCTTACTATCTCGCCATTGAACATATCCAAGATTGGTGAAAGGTACAATTTCCCTGCTGTAATTGAAAACTCTGATACATCAGTAGTCCATTTTTCCCCTGGTCGGTCAGCTTTGAACATTCTGTTAAGAACATTATCAGCAGCTTTTCCAATATCTCCTTTGTAGGATTTATATTTTTTTCTTTTTACCTTACAATGAAGCCCTAACTCATTCATAAGTTTAAGTACTAACTTATGATTAGCAGTAACGCCTTCATTTCGTAACTGAATTGTAATCCTTCTATATCCATATCGACCTTTATTTTCATTAAAAATTCTAGTAATATGCTTTTTTAAATCCCTGTGTTTATCTTGAGCTTTTTTCTTTTCATAATAATAGTATGTTGAGCGAGGTATACCTGCGCATCTTAATAATGCCATCAATGGGTACTTCTGCCTTAGTTCTCTGATGACTTCTACTTTTTCGTATAACTCTGGTTTTCCCTTTTCTGAACTAAGGCATTGAGTTTTTTTAAGTATTCATTCTCCATGCGAAGATATTCCAACTCTTTTAATAAATCCTGGTTCAAATCAACAGGTGTCCGTGGTTTCCTGATTTTAGAAGACCGTCCCCTACCATCTTCCATTAATGCACTTTCCCCCTTCTCATAATACTTTTTCTCCCACCGCTGTATCTGTGAACGACACACATTAAAATGTGCGCTAGCTTCATGCAAAGAGCAATGATTCTCTTTAATATACTTTAACACACTTAACTTGAATTCACCTGAATATGATCTCTTAGGTGTTTCAAGCTTTGCATATCCATGCTCTTTTACAATTCTAACCCATCCCATAACAGTTGTTTTGCTTACACCTATGGTTCTTCCCGCTTTTAGATATGAATACCCATCATCTAAAACCATAGATACTACTTTACACTTATCTTCGTAACTAATTTTTTGCATATAAAAAACCCCTCCTGTTAGAATTTAATGTCTAACATTTGGGGTTCAATGCATCTATCGGTAGCACCTTTTTTGTATATACATATTATCATGTCTATTCATTATCGTCAAATAGCACTGCCGCTAGGCAGTCCCTTCATCGGCGGAGCCGATTACCATCCCTCCTTGCTCGCGCCAGCGAGTGGTCTGTGGAGTTCGGGCAGACCTGGGAGCGGAGCGAGTTGCTAGGAATGGTACCATAATAATATTAATTAATGAATTCGATTTTTAAGGTGTAATTAGGATTTACCGCATTTACGATTGGCTGATATATCTTATATACTGCAGCAAGAGCAAGGTCATCTGCCTTTTGGCCGTTTGCAGATGTGTTGAATTTGTCATTTAATCTCTTGTGCAGTTCTTTTTCAATTTCATTGTAGTCCTGTAGAGAAAGCTTTAATTCTCCCAGAGCTAAAAATCCACCCTCTTTTGCTCCTATCTTGACGTCATTTGGGTCGATATCAATGGAGTCAAGATGTGGATGGTTAATCCTGATGGTAAGTGTGCCTGCCTCTGGGTCGTCAATGAGGTTGGCGGCCTTAAGCTCATCTAAATCCACTACAAAATGGCCTGTTGCACTGTAGGTGATGGCCTGGTTTTTCTTGAGCAGGTCTATGTCCAGCTGCTCAATAACCCTATCCTCCACGTTGACCTTGACGGTGCCCTCCTGCTCATAGACCACAAGCTTTCTGGTCTCGTTGGCCTTGGAGAGGATGACGTCGGAAAATGACACACGGACTCTGCCACCAAGCTTGATGGTGTCGGGGTCGATGTTGTCGATGCCGTCGTCGTAGGCGGATAAGGGGTTGAACTTTTGCCTGCTGAATATGAGGGCCACGGCGATGATGGCCAGGGCCAGCAGGGCGCTTAGGGTTTTGAAGAATTTATTGCTCATTGGTGGCCTCCCTTGTGGTGTCTTTTGGGTTGTTTGTTGGGTTGTTGCTTGTTGGGTTGTTTGGGTTGCTTGTTTTGTTGGTTGCGATGCTGATTGGGTTCGCTGCCCTGTTGAAGCTGCTGAACTGGAACAGCTGGTTGATGAACCACACAAACACGGCGAAGGTCACCACCGGGATGACGCAGTCGGCTACGATGAGGACCACTACGGCGTTGATGAACTTTTTGATGAGGTTCTTGTAGTAGTCGATGAGGTCCTTGATGCTGCTTACGGCGGTGTCGAACAGGTGGGACACCTTGTCGAAGAAGCTGCCGTTTTGGAGCTGGTCTTCGTCGCTGTCATTTAGCAGGTCGGCGCTTTTGTCGGCCTCGGCGATGGTTTCGTTGACATATTGCAGGGAGTCGCTGCACACCGCCTGGGACAGGGCCGTGGAGGCTGGCACGATGAGGATGAGCACTGCGGACAGGGCGAACACCTTGATAGCGATGGTCTTGAGCAGCCGGCGCCTGGTGGCCAGGTAGGCAAGCATCAGGATGCAGGCCACCGGGATGACGAAGCGGAACACCGCTGGCACGCCTACGGTCAGCAGGAGCTTTTCGAAGAAGACCACACCCAGGATGAGGATGAAGTACTTATTAAGATCTGCCAGGGAGTCGGCCAACGGGGTGGCGTAGTCGTCGGGCAGCAGGGTTATGGCGAAGGACAAAGCCAGGGATGAGGCCGAGATGGCCATGACCTTGGATTTGGAGTCCTCTAGTGTGGCGACGGAGGTGTTAAACACCGGAAGTTTGGTGACGTTTTTGGAGATGGCGGCGAAGGAAATGACCGCGGCAAGGGCCAGGGCCAGGATTTGGGCGGTTAGGCGCCAGTTGGTGGGTTTTGGGTTCATGATGGGTCCTCCTTTGGGTAAATTCGTATTTACGGAACTAGGGATTATTTTAACATTAGGTTTTGATTTTGACGAGGGTTTAGTATGAAATAAGGCTGGCACATCGGCGAAGCCGATTATAATCCCTCCTTACTCGCGTCAGCGAGTGGTCTGTGGAGCTCGGGCAGACCTGCGAGCGGAGCGAGCTGCTAGGAATGGTACCATAATAAAAATGGTTCAGAAGTTTAGGGATATTCTTAAGAATGCTGTTATTATGCGAAATGATACGGCCCTTTTTGCGGTGCTTGGCATTCGTGATTACGGTGACTCTTTACTGGGGTTCGGAGCCCTGGGATGGGCCGGTGACTTTGAAAGAAATGCTGGCGGAAATACCCTCGGGTATGTTACCATTAATTAACGATTATGATATTAACCTGTTTTCTATCATCGATAGGGACGAGTTTCCAGAATACAAGACAGAGCTGGGTCTGCTCTTCTCTTTGCTTAATTCGCGCAACAGCGATGAGAAGCTGCAGGATCTGGTGCAGAGTAATGAGGCTTTTCAGCACATTTCTCGGGAGACGGCTGAGCTGATGCGTGACTACGCTTCGCTTAGGCTCCCGCGCAAGAGTAAGGAAGGTGATTATAATATGTGCAAGGCAGTTCAGGAGATTGAGAGGAAAAGTAAAGAAGAAGGTAGACTTGAAGGTAGACTTGAAGGTAAACTTGAAGGTATTGAGGAAAACAAAGTAGAAACCATTCATATTTTAATGAAGAATCTTAAGTATTCTGCTGAAAAAGCTATGGAAACACTTGATATCCCTAAGAGCGAGTATAAGAAGTATCTTACTATGCTATAATCAGACAAAGTTTTCGCCCAGGAAATCTCCTGGGCGTTTTTGTATGATTTATATTACAATTCCATTACAGTGATCTATCTGATGTTGAATCGACTCAGCAGTTAAGCCTGTGTACTTGGCATGCTGAGGCTCAAAATTCTGATTCAGGAAGTCCACTTCTATTTCTTCATATCGGGTGCATGGTCTCACTCCATCTAAGGACAAGCAGCCTTCCTCCGTTTGATACTCTCCTTTTTTCTTGGTGATGACAGGATTAATCATTACAAACTGAAATGGGCCGGCTGCGATTGCAATAATCGTCTTCCTCTCGCCAATCATGTTTGCGCACATGCCCACGCAATGATCAATATTGTCTCTAAGTGTATCTAATAAATCCTGCGCTATCTGAGCATCCTCTTTTGTGGCCGGCTCGCACTTTTGCGCCAAAAACATGGGATTTCTAACTATCTTTTGTACCATATTTACACCTATTCTCCTTTCTTAAATGATTTTATAATACCTTGCTTTCAGCGGCAAGCTGCCGGGTTTTTATCAGTTAATTTTGCATCTAGATTCGAACACTTTCTCGAACGCTTTTCGCTTGTATGTTCTGGTTTTGTTTGCTATACTATTCTTGTAGCGGACTCCCGCCGCTATTAGTAATACAGAAAAGAGTTATACCATGGGAAAGAAAGACATTGCAACCAAACAGTACATGAGGGATCCTCAACATTTTGCGGATTTCTTCAATGGCTACTTCTACAACGGACAGGAGGTTATTGATTGGACCACATTGGAGGAGATTGACGCTTCCATGATTTCCATTGTCCCCACGGTCTCGGGTCGCAGGGGCAAGTCAGTGCAAAAATATCGCGACATTATCAAGCGTTCTATTATTATGCACAATAGTCAGTCATATTATGCTATACTAGGTATTGAGAATCAGAGTGATATCCACTACGCCATGCCTGTTAGGAATATGCTTTACGATGCGCTGACGTACACGCAGCAGGTGGAGGAGATTTCAGCTGTCAACAAGGCTGAGGGTAATCTGGCGGGTGGTGAGTACCTATCAGGCTTCTCTCGCACTGACAAGCTCAATCCGATTTATACTGCTACCCTTTACTGGGGCTCGGCTCCATGGGATGGACCTGTTGCTCTGAGTGACATGCTGAGGGATGTTAGTCCTACTGACCAGCAGTTTCTCAACGATTACAATATCAACTTGTTCTCTATTATTGATAGGGATATTTTTCCGGAATACAAAACGGAATTAGGTTTGCTCTTCTCTTTACTTAATTCTCGCAACAGCGACGAAAAGATGCTGAGCATAGTACAGAAAAACGAAGCATTTCAGCACATTTCTAGGGAAACAGCAGAACTTATGCGTGATTACGCTTCACTTAAGCTCCCGCATAAGAGTAAGGAAGGTGGTTATAATATGTGCAAAGCAGTTCAGGAAATCGAAAGAAAAAGCGAAGCTCGGGGCGTTGAAAAAACCAGAGTTGAAACTATTAAAATTTTAATGAAGAACCTCAATCTCACAGCAGAGCAAGCCATGGAAACACTTGAAATTCCTAAAAATGAGTTTGATAAATATCTTTCATTAATATAAGTCATATATACAACAAATCGCTCAGGAGCTTTCTCCTGAGCGATTTTTGATTAGTGCGCTGAAAAGTTAAATCAACTTATTTAAGCATTAATTAAACAACATCCTCTTTCCACTCTTTATAAGCTTCTACATCATCATAGCAGCTCTTAAGGGCCAGCATAATAACACTGACATCATCTGTGATTCCAATCAACGGAAAAACATCGGCCACCAAATCCAGTGGAGCTATAAAATACAATAGTGCCATAACAAGATAAATAATGGATTTAACCGGTGCCACTTTATAATTACCTTTTGCATAATCCTTCACTAGGGCTATCATCACCGGCAAATCAGCTAATTGATTTCCAACATGTGGGAATCTACTTAGTTTAACTTCTAGCCTTTTTAAAAAGGTGTCAAACTTACTCTTGTCATTAATAATCTCTTCAGCTTTGTTGCGCCCTTTTTCTAGTTCAACAGCGCATTCTTCTTCTGTGTACTTTCTCATAAGTAATATCCTTTCCTCATATTTCATTATCCCACATGAAATAATTCGCAAAGATTCTACTTAGATTATAACATTTCTTGCTCGATAAAACTTAATTTAATCCAACTGACGCATTAAAGCTCTACGTCTCACCTTATTTTTTCTTGCCTTCTTTCTCCAGCTCATATTTCCCATCATCATATAAAGTGACCTTGGGAAATTGTGGGCATCTGCAAATATATCTTCCACCACGGTGTCAGCGTTTATCGCATTTGCGATACGGCCAAGTCCCTCTGCTGCATTTTTGCCAGGGCCCTTGCCCTTGCCACCTAAAGCCACAAGCGGGCCAGTCATTTCACCTGCACCGATTGCAATACCACCGCAATATTTAAAGCCACAGGTCGCACACCATGACTTAATCATGCTAAGCATATTTTTAATTTGGATACTCTCATAAAATCCCATATTCGCCACCAGATAAATCTTCTTTTCATCTGGCAAATCGAGATATTCCAAGAATTCCATCAATCTAAGTGGAGCCGATGGAACACCGTCCACATAAAGAGGCATGCCAAGCACGATTGTACCTGCACCTGCAATTATATTTGCCAACTGGCCAAGTCGATTCGTATATTCGGATAAATTAACGATTTCTACATCACCCTTTAAATCTGTAGAAAGCTGTTCCAAAAACTTCTTAGAATTGGCCTTATCCCCACGCATACTGCAGTTTAGCAAAATCTTTTTGCACTCATCCACAGGGCCCTCATACTTCTTTTTGTTTTCGTATTCAGGCATTTCACACTCATCAAAAGAAATCTCCCACAGCAAAGCGTGGAAGTTTGTACAAACAGCCTCAACATATCTTCTGGCCTTTACCTTATCATCCTCAGTAATAGTAGGGCCTCTGAAAATAAATCTTATCTGCTTGTACTCATCATATCTCTGCTTATGATGCATCTCTCCTTTGTGAAGCTCAAAAAAAGGAGCCACATATCCAATACTTCTATCAATAACATTTTTAACGAAACTACTAAATCCGCCGTAAGTATATTTGCTAATGATTGTCACCTGTTCCGCCTTATGTATCTTGACACAAGTGTCCTCATATCCATCTTTAATCACACACTGGCCTGGCTCTTTGATCCAACAGCCAAAGCAACCGACACATGGAGTAATGGCTCCATTATTGTAAATAACATCCCAACCATCATAGTTATCCGCGACCTTCTTCCACTCCTTTTCATTCAAATCGTGTATCAATAATTTCATCAATATTCTCCTTTAGTTATGCCAGTAACTTAACGTATACGGAGTATTATACCTTATTTTTCTTATTTGCCCAAATTCTGGGGAAGGTGCGCGGTTTAAAATTATTAAAAATTTATTAAATCAACTCTAATATCTGTTTTTTCTGGCGTCCTTCTACTTTTTTTATATCAACACTTTTTATATTATTAAAGTTTTATAAACAAACTTGCGCCTCTCTTGAGGTGGCCATTTTAAACCAGTATAATAAACATAAGATTTCCAGCAACAACAAGAGAAATCAGATTGAGAGGATAATATTATGAAAAAACGTTGGCTGGTTATTGCAGCTCTTTATTTGCCTGTAATGTTTTTTACAAGCTTACTTCCATTTATAATTTCTTTTCTAAGTCCAATCATCCCTGAAGGACTCGATAGCTTTATTACCGGTGCTTTTATGCCATTTGCTATCATACTTTTAGTATTTGGTTCTTCAATAATGATAATATTGGGTATCGTAAATGCGGTGCGCTATTCTAGAAAGGATGCTATTCCAAGGGATGAAGCTATCGCTTTAATGCGCACGCAAGTCATAATGCGAATACTTCAGATTCCGGTTTATATTGCAGTTTTTATACTTGGCTCATTGTTTATGATTACAATATTTACAATAGGCTTTACCCTTGTATATATTTTGGTTGACTTACTATCCATTATTATCACTGGATTGTTTGCCATCCCAGTATATAAGCAACTCCAGAAAAACAATCTTATCACTGCCAAGGAATCACGTAGATATCGCATTTTTTCTTTCATCTACTGCCTTGACGTTATCGTAGCTCTCATCTGCTACTTAAAAGTCAAAACACGACCTCAGTTATAGATTTTTTTAAGTAAAAATAATTATAAAAAACGTCCCTCGGTGACTAGCCGAGGGACTTACTGGTTTGATGCCAACTATATACGCGGCATCTGCGTCATGTAAGGGTATAAGTATTTAGCATGTATTGATTTTTACTTTTGCTTTCTTGTCCCTATCCTATAGACATCACCTCCCTTAATAGATTTATATATTCCATTTTTCTTATGGGTTAATATATATCGCAGTTTGCGTATTAACAAGACCAGGATTGCCGACATATAAATCTCCAATATTTATTCCGTGATAATAGACCAACACTCCATTTGCCGGATCTATTACATTAACTCCATCGCATGTTCCTTGCACTAACACATAATGTGTAGGCGAATTTTCATCTGGTCCAACTATCAAAATTGCATATTGGCCTGGTGCTAAATCTGGCAAAGTATTTCTTTCCGGAAAATCTGCAATTACATCTGCCGGATTAAAATGTCCAATAAAAAGATTGTATAGTGCTCTATTTGCAGTATGTAAAACAGTTCCTGACATACCAAAGTCTCTTCTAAGCATTTCTATCATCTTTCTTGGATCTGAAAATTCTTCAGGCATTCCCATATCATTTTCTCTAAATATAATCTGCTGATAGATGTTGTTAGCCATTGCTGCATCATTATACTGAGGCCCATCATTTGGATGTCTGCCATTAAGGGCCATCCAAACCCAATACGCCATAGCAAAACCTCCACAGTTATTTAATCCATCTTGTCCTACAAAAGCCATATCTCCACTCCCCTTTCAAATGAACCTTAATTATCCCAATGTCTATCATCTAAAATGTCCACGTCACTAGCGCGAACTACTAACTTATCTACGCCGCCATTTCGATCTAGACTTTGCACCTGCACAAGATTTCTATCATTATCCACGTCACATACTTGAAAATCTTGATGCTTGGTATCATATGGAATTATTCTTCCATTTGCTTCTGTTGCTGTATTCTTTAAACGAACGAAATTTCCTGCTCTAAAATTCATAGATTCCATATAAATCACCTCTTCAATTTCTAGATTCCTGTTCGACCTTCCGCTTTTCCAAACTGCAAATAATGCAAATAGTATTTTGGTAAATCATTTCCATAGGCTTGAGCCAAATCTGCATACCTATTTTTATACGTATTTACGTTAAATGATGAGCATCCTTGACGCCCCTCCTTCATTCCACACTGGATAAAATGATCAAAAAGCTTATTTTCATTATTGCCATACGCCTGCGCTAGGTCAGCATTGTTATCGCAATAATAGCTTGGGTTAAAGACTGGTGAATAATCTAATCCATCATAATTAAAAACACTGCCAGTAGAACTGCTATTAGGGCTGCTAGGGGATTTATTATCACTACTATTAGTATTGCCAGAGCAGTCGCCAGCACTGTTTCCATTAGAACTACTACCCCCGTTCATGTTAGAGCAGAATAAATCATGCTCCGCTTGGCGGCGTCTAGTGAGTCCCTTAACTTCCTTGCCACCAGCCTTATTGTAATGAAGCATAGCTTCAGCAATTTGGCTGGCATTTCTTCCATTACAAAGCTTCTTGAGATTTCCAACTCCCGTATTGTAGGCAAATGATATCAGAGCGTCACGTTGCTCATCAGAAAGAGGAATTGCTACATTTTTAGGATTATCAACAGCATCTGCAAAACTTTGAACATCCTCACATAGCAGTCTCTCTGCTTCTGCCTGATCAATCTTCATGCCTGGAGTGACACCATGGGTATGTCCGTACCCAATAGTCCAAACTCCAACTACATCTTGATAAGCATTTAGCCTACAACCTTCAAATTGCTTTATTAAATCTAAACCCTTCTTACCAATCGGTCTTCCCATAGTATCCCCTCCAAACATTAATTATTTTGCATTAATAAGATTATTTCACAGCCAAATTATGCTGTTTTTTCTGTTATTGGTTGTGGCACCATGTTAGTACTAATAATATCTAGCACTCTTGCCAAACCTTCTGGCATACCAAAGTCTTTGGCGTGAACATCCACATGATATTTTGCCGAATTATCAGTTGATCTTGTATTCTTCTCGTGACAAGCGATAGAACCTTTGATTTTAACATCAACCTTAAATGGGCCAATACCAACACCTGCAGATCCTTCAAGTGATGCGTTAATATCCTTTGAACTCTCTGATGATGTAGAAGATTTAACTTCCATATCAAATGTAATATTTGCTTCATCAACACCAAAAGTAGGTATCTTGACAACAGACAAGAGTGGAATATCAAGCTGCATCTTCTGTGTTGTCAACGATGTAATTCCCTGAGCATCCGTTGATTCATAAGGCATTGTGTATTGAAACTTTGTAGTTCTAATGTTCATAATGTCCTTATTATTTGGATCTGCCTGGAAACCTACCTGCTCGATGAAGTCTACGGTCTGCTTTGCCAGCATACCCTGCGATTCACAAATCGCCTGTAGTGGTCCACCTATCAATGAGCTCATATCAAGTCCACTAAATTGGTTTTTAATTAATTCATCAGCCATAGTTCATACCTCCTTCCCCTATACGGTTACTTTTACGAATTGATCACGAATTCTAAGCAAACCTTCTGGCGGATCTTGAGATGTGAACTTAATCTTGATGCTAGCGTAGGAGGAATCGTCCCTACGAATCTTGCCATGTGGGATATAACCTAAAACTGTATCGGGATCACCACCTCGCCGACTTCTTTTCAAGCTAACATCTCCGTATAAACGAACTTTGAAATCAACCTCTACCTCATCCAATTTCAATGATGTGATTGGCACCAGACAAATCTGTGGTATTCTCATAACCCTGTAAGCCGGTATTCCATTTTCATCAAAATACGGATATTGCATTTCGAAAGTCTTTGGAGTCCCATCCGGTTCAAAGTACTCCTCCAGCTTTCTTAAGTGTTGTTCTTCAGACATGTCGTTTACATCAATAAACGCTTGCTGAATTGCCTTGACCAATTCATCAAATGCTGCCATCTTTGCCATAGCTCTTCCCCTTTCTTGAATCCTATTGTACCCGCGCGAATTAAAGAGCAAATTCGCGCGGGTACATCCTTGTACCCATATAAAAAATAAATGTCAAGCATTAAATTTAAATTTTTAAAATTGGGGCTGCCAAAATTAAGCAAAACAAAAAGCGTTGAAAATCTCTTTTGATTCCCAACGCTTATAAATCAATTTATTAAATTAACAGTAAAACCTTATATGTCTAGTAATCTGTCTCCACGTAATACCACTCTTTTCCCAAATGCTTCAGACGCAGTATTGGACAGCTTGATTCGTTTTTACGAATCATCTTTTCCCCGCCACTAGAGTAAATCACTTCGCTTGAACCTGATAGCATACCTCGATACTGCCAGAAAATAACTTCCACACCTTCTTCGTTGTTTTGCTTCACATAAACTGTTCCATCACTGGAAAGCCAGTTGTATTTGTCTGGCAGATTAATTAATTTACCCGAGCCGTCAATCTCTCCGGATACAATTTTATTAACCACCTCAAGCCTTTCATCAGAGCGTGTCAGATAATCAAGTCTCACCTTTGCTGCTCTAAACGGAAAGAAAAGGGTTGCCACAGCAATAACTGCAAGTATTATTCCACCTATACGGCCCAGAATCTCATTTCCTCTGAGAACCACAAAGCCTTCTCTTACAACACAGCAGATAAAAAGAACAAATAATACAAAAATCGGAATATAGCTAACCAAAAAGAATCGGTCCATCAGCGAATCCAACATCCACTCCACCGCAAATACGATTATCGCATACACGATGAGGAAAATAATAAAATTACGATCCTTTTTATAGTATTTCTCATCTAGCTCAATTGTCTTTTCATTTTCATAGATAATATCGATTGCAGCTTTTTTCTGCTCAAAAAAATTTGTATTTTCTACCATTTTTCTCACTCATCCCCATAAAACGCAATAATAGCCGTCAGACTATACACTTCACCATTTATTATATATATAGTCCAACGGCTATGTCGATTAAAATTTGAAATATTTAAAAAATTTCCTTAGGCAAGCTTCCAATTCTCACTGTTCATCTGCATATTTATCATATGGGAATATATGCCCTCAGTTCCATGCAGTTCTTCAGGAGTTCCCTGCTCTGCAACTACGCCATCTTTCAATACAACTATCTTGTCAGCTCCGTCAACAGTTCTCATTCTATGTGCAATCACAAGAACTGTCTTGTCCTTGATAAGCTCTGACAATGCCTCTTGAATTAATGATTCGTTATCAACGTCAAGAGATGCCGTCGCCTCATCCATGAGGATAATTGGCGCATCCTTCAAAAATGCTCTAGCAATTGAAATTCGCTGACGCTCTCCACCTGAAAGTTCTGAACCATTCTCACCAATAAGAGTGTTATATCCCTCTGGAAGCTTCTCCACAAACTCATCACAGTGGGCTAGCTTTGCAGCTGCAACAACCTGTTCATCTGTGGCATTCTTGTTTCCAATTCTAATATTTTCCATAACAGTATTATTAAACAACGTTACGTCTTGGAATACGATTGCATACATAGAAAGCAATGTCTCAGGATCAATCTTCGAAACATCCATACCGCCAACTGTAATCTCTCCACCATCAATATCCCAAAATCTTGCAGCAAGTCTTGAAACGGTTGTTTTACCTCCACCAGAAGGTCCAATTAATGCTGTAACTTCACCCTGTTTTGCAACAAAGCTAACATCCCTAAGTACTGACTCACCATCCTCGTACGAGAAACTAACATTCTTAAACTCAATGTCGTAGCCATCATTATTAAGTGAATCAGCTCCTGTTTGCTCTGAATGTGATAAGATTTCATCCATCCTTTCGCACTGAGTATCTGTAGCAATCATCGCTGCAAGGTTCTGTAGAGATACCTGTAGAGGCTCATACATTCTAGATACAACAAGCAGATACATAAAAAACGTAATTACGTTAATTTCACCTTTAATCAATAATCCCGAACCAACTACAGCCACTGTTCCAATTCCAAATTTTAGAATCATCTGTGCACTGCAAACAAATGCTGCATTTGCAAATTCAGCAAAAATGCTATGAGATTCAACCGCCTTAATCTTTTTAGTTAAGCCTTTCATGTATGTTTCCCTAGCATTATAAGCTCTTAAATCTCTAACAGTTTCCAAAGCTTCTTGGATTCCATCTAAACAGGCAACTTTATACTTGCTGCCGCGTCTATTAATGCGATTCATTAAAGATCTTGAATAAGCAACAATTAAAAATGCCACTGGAACAACCCACACTGCCGCAAGAGCCATTCTCCAGTCAAAGAAGAAAAGTGATATAACAACAATAGTTGTAGAAATCATAGCTCCAATTAATTCTGGAATCCAATGAGATGAGGCTGTTTCAATCATTGCACAGTCTGCCATAATGGTATTAGTCAAATCAGCCAAATCTTTTTTCCCAAAAAACGATAGCGGAATTTTTCTAAGTTTCTCTGCCAAGCTACGTCTACGCACACCACTTTCCACGTATGTAGAATAAAATGTCGCACCATACTGAAAATATTGAGCAATTGCTATAAATGCAAGACAAACCAAAACTCCTACAATATAAAATCCAACCTTATTTTTTAATGGATTTCCCTCTAATAAATCAGTAGTAAATTTAAATAATACACCTACCGGAAGCATCTGGGATATATTTCCAATAGTACAAGCCCAAAAGGCTTTTATCATGTCCTTTGCCCCCTTTGATGAAAGGGCGTATTTGTGCTGTAATTTTTCTGCTATTTTCATGCTCCCTTACCAACCTTCCAATTAATTGATTTGTTGTATTCTGACCACATATGATTATAAATACCATCCGCTTTTATTAAGTTTTCATGTGTGCCAGATTCAACTATTTTTCCATCTGATAAAACACATATTTTATCTGCATCAACTACAGTAGATAATCTATGAGCAATCATAATAACTGTTTTGTCTTTAGAAAGATTTGCAAAAGCCTGTTGAACTTTTGCCTCATTATCAGGATCCGCAAATGCGGTAGCTTCATCCAAAACAAGTATAGGTGCATTTTTCAAAAATGCCCTTGCAATGGATAATCTCTGGGCTTCGCCGCCGGAAACGTACACGCCCTCGGTTCCAATTTTTGTATGAACTCCCTCAGGGAATTTTTCTATAATATCCATACACTGAGCATCCTTAAGAGCCTGCATTACCTCCTGGTCACTAGCCTTAGGATTTCCCATTCTAACATTTTCAAGAATGGACATTTTTAATAGCTTACTATCTTGGAAAACATAAGAAACCTGTTGCATCAACTCTGATGTAGCAATGTTTTTTACATCCACACCACCAATTTTTATTGCACCACTATCAACGTCCCAAAAACGTGCGATTAACGAAGCAACAGTTGTTTTACCACCACCTGATGGTCCAACAAAAGCTACATGTTCACCTGGATTAATCAAAAGATTAATTCCTTCCACAGCATTTCCTTTTTCCTTGTTATAAGAAAAGCTAACATCCTGAAGTGAAACACTAGAATCTGCTGGCATCTGAGGATTACTCGATTCAGGTAATGGTTGAACCTCCAAAATTGAATACATTCTCTTAAGAGCATCATTTACAATCATTTCGCTTTCTCCAGAATAAGCCACCTTAAGCAAAGTTACTGTCAAAATTGGTGTAATGATTATGTAAAACAAAATATTTAACAGCACGGTGTTTGTTACCAAGTCACTTGCAAAAAAGAATCCACAAGCAACAATAGCTGCAAATACACCATTTGCCAAAGTGACAAAGGCTACCATAGGGATCCTAACTGATTTGGTGTAACCTACAGACCAAGCTTCATATTTGTCAATTGCATCTTTAAATCTCTTGAAGGAAAAGACAGTCTGGCCAAAAGTTTTTACAACTGGAATTCCTCGTACATACTCAACTGCCTCTGCACTCATTTCATCCAAAGCATCTTGGTATTCTTCCATTGCTTTTTTCATTTTGTCACCCATCATAAATCCCATTGCTAGAAATGCTAAAAGCGCAGGCACCATAGAAATAAGTCCGATTTTCCAGTCAAAATATACTAACATTACTATCAAAGCTACCGGCGTAACATAACTTACTGATTTATCCGGAAGACTGTGCGCCAAAAATGTTTCTGTGGCTGCACTAGATTCCGCTACAATTTTTCTAATTTTACCGCTTCCCTCAGACTCAATATATCCCATAGGAAGTTTCATAATATGCTCCATCATAGCTACGCGCATATTAACCTGCACTCTAAATGCAGCTAAATGTGAACACATAAGTGCAGCTATATAAACCACCATAGCAAGAAGAGCCATTCCAACTGCACTCCATCCATAAGACTTTATGTGTACCGCTTGAGAAAAATCAGGACGTACCTCAACAATTTCCTTGATTATCGCCCAAATATAATAAAATGGAACAAGCGCCAGAACCGCTGAAATAGCCGCTAAAATCCATGACGCAATCGTTAAATATTTATGCTTTCCTGCATAAACAAATAATTGCTTAATCACGCTTTCTTTTTTTTCGTTCATTATTACTCTAATCCTTCTTTCATATATTTTTTGCAGCAATTTTTCTTATAAACTAACCTGCCTTCTCGGCAATCACTGTAATCCATGATTTGCTATCATGGTGATGAGCAGTAATATTTGAAAATCCAGCTGCAGTAAGGGCTTTTTTAATATCATCAATGGTATGACATTTCATGCCATCAATGACTTTCTCAAACTTTAAACTCATAGAATCCATACCATCAGACTCATTAACAATCATGAAAATGCCACCCGGCTTTAACGATTTGTTTACCTGAGAAAAACATTTTCCTAAACCTGGCCAAAAATAAATAGTCTCAAATGCGGTAGCCAAATCAAATTGCTCAGCAAAAGGTAGATTAGAAACATCCCCTTGCTTCACCTTGCATCTATCTTTGCGAATCATGTCGGAATTATAAGCCTTGGCCTTTTCTACAGACACCTCAGAATAATCTATTGCCGTAAGCTTAGAAGATGGATATTTTTTCATAAGTTCATAGGCGTTTCTTCCGCCACCGCAGCCCACTTCTAAGATTTCTCGTGGCTCCATTGTTGGTAAATGTGACATGCCCCAGTCCGCCATTTTGGCGTGACCATCGTTCATACCATTTACCATAACCTTTCCCAAAAAGCCTTCTGGCTTTCTAGTCTGACTAACAAAATTTTTATAAAGTCCCATTCTTATCCTCCTTTATTTTCTTGCAACTAAATGTAATCTTCCCTTTTCAGCTGCTTCAAGTTTTTCAACCTTCAGACCTGCTACGTTGCAAAAACTTTCCATTTCTTTAAGGGAGTGAACACATACATCTCCATGCCCCTGCAAATTTGCTAGAGGCATTTCTATATGATTCATAATCCATAAAATTATTTTTGGAGCTGTGTAATCCTGTAAAATAAGCCTTCCGCCTGGCTTTAAAACTCGATTAACGCTATTGAAAAAGTTCTGTGGATTTGGATAATGATGAAAACTGTTTGAGCATATGATTGCATCAAAAGAGTTCTCTTCAAAAGGTAGATTCTCACAATCTCCCACAATCCAATTAACACCTTCTAAGTTCTTTTCCTTAGCCACCTCAATCATCTTGGGCGTAATATCTAGCCCCGTGTAATTCTTTTTTGAATCATTCTCATAGAGTAATGAAATCATCGGTCCGGTGCCACAGCCACAATCCAACAAATCCTCATAATCTTCATTCGCAAGCTCCGCCGCAATATACGGATAATCGTCCTTACACATTTCGTATAGACCAGCCTTGTCAGTCTCATATACGTCAGCAGCTCTAGTAAATTCTTGAATAGTAAGATTCTTATATTCTTCCGCTGTTTTCATAGTATTATCTCCTTGTGGTTAGTCAAATCTAACGACATAATAGCACAATTCAAGCAAAAGTGTTAGTCTTTCCTAACTTTTTATGTGGATTTTTTTATCAAATAAAAATAGCTTTGGATAAATCCAAAGCCACATTTAATGATATATATTTTTCTAGAAAAATATTATAGAAATGTTATTAGAAATTTAATTCATAGAGGCTAAACTCCGGAATATCTTCAATCCCTCTGCCTAAATCATAATCACCAGAATACGTAAATCCGTTTTTCTCGTATAGCTTTTTAGCCGGAATGTTGTCTGGAACAACATCTAAACGTATAGACGAATATCCTCTTTTCTTTGCCTCATCTATACAAAAGTCAATGACTCTTCCACCAAGTCCCTGTCCCTGGGATTCCGGTGCAATGGCAAGAGAATGGATAACCAAAAATTTGCCCTCATCCAAATCTATAGTCCAATCCCCCTTGTGGTAATCTCCTTGCGGATTATCATTTAGTACAAAGGCTCCCACTATTTCCTCTCCATCGGTGCAAATGTAAAGGGTCTCCGCCTTTACGGTATCCTCCACAAATTGTCTCGATGGATATACCTTGTACTCCCACTTAGGGTAATTCACATGATTCTCAAGCCACAATACCACCCTGTCATAAAATGCTCCTGTGACCTCTATATCCTTGCTTTTGCAAAGTCTTATGTCCATATTTGCTCCGTTCATTATAGTTTGTTTCCAATTCCCGATTTATATAGTCCACCGTATCACTCCTGTCAGGAAAATGCAAACTCAAACATTTTTATCATAGCTATTTACCGCAATTTGCAAGCTCAGCAGTAACAAAATGAATCTTCCCGCAAAAAAGTGCACCCTCAAATGTAGAAATAATCACTACACTTTTGGGTGCACTTATAGTTCAACACTATCTGTTAACTGCGCCTTCTTTTCTCATCTTGTAAGATGATACTGTAATAGAAATGCAAGTAATTATAATTAAAATCCAATACCACCAAATACGATTAGATACCAAGTCCATAATGCTTTTGGCAGTTTCTTCATCCTGAATTGCTACAGGCGAATCATTTTCTTCTGTCAACTCTTCTTCAGCTGCACGAGGAACTAAATTATCCGCAATAATAGCTATTCCGCCTGCGTCGCCCACCGGAAGAATTTGTGTATCATCTATTGCAGGTAATATAGTCTGAAGGAATGATGGCAACTGAGGCATAACTGCTGTTGGGTAATAAATATTTGGGATAATGCCAGCTGCCACTGTGCCTGTTGCTGCTGTACCTGGCTCGTCTGCGTTAGTAGCTTCCTGTCCGTCTGCTGTCTCATCTTCTGGGCTAGCATCTTCCTGGCCACTAGGCTCTTCATCAGGAGTTGTATCCTCTGGCTCATCTACAGTTGGCTC
>JAILGH010000013.1 GCA_024697025.1 Pseudobutyrivibrio sp. | reverse complement strand
TTTACTTCAGAGTCAGTAACAGAAGGCCATCCAGATAAGGTATGTGATGCCGTATCTGATGCCATCCTTGATGCTTGTATGGCAGAGGATCCAATGAGCCGTGTAGCTTGTGAGACTGCTTCTTGTACAGGATTCGTTCTTGTAACAGGTGAGATCACAACTAAGGCACAGCTTGACGTTCCTGCCATTGTTCGCAAGACTCTTCTTGAAATCGGCTATGACGATGGAAAGAAAGGCATCGATGGAAACTCTTGCGCTGTTATGGTCGCTCTTGATCAACAATCCGCTGACATTGCTATGGGTGTTGACAAGGCTCTTGAGGCAAAGGAAGGCTCACTTGCAGATGATTTAGATACAGGTGCAGGTGACCAAGGCATGATGTTCGGTTTCGCAACAAACGAAACAGAAGAACTTATGCCATACCCAATTTCTCTTGCTCATAGACTTGCTCTTCAGCTTGCTAATGTCCGCAAGGATGGTACTCTTAAGTACCTCAGACCAGATGGAAAGACACAGGTCTCTGTAGAGTATGACGAGGCTGGAAAGCCAGTTAGACTTGAAGCTGTAGTATTATCTACTCAGCACGATGAAGATGTTACACAGGAACAGATTCACGCGGACATCAAGAAGTATGTCTTTGATCCAGTCCTTCCACAGGACATGATTGATGATAAGACTAAGTTCTACATCAATCCAACAGGCCGCTTTGTTATCGGTGGTCCAAACGGTGATGCAGGTCTCACAGGCCGCAAGATTATCGTTGATACTTATGGTGGATATGCACGTCACGGCGGCGGTGCTTTCTCTGGAAAGGACTGCACAAAGGTAGACCGTTCAGCTGCTTATGCAGCTCGTTACGTTGCCAAGAACATCGTAGCAGCAGGTCTTGCTGATAAGTGTGAGATTCAGCTTTCTTACGCAATCGGCGTTGCAGAGCCAACATCAGTTATGGTTGATACATTTGGTACAGGTAAGCTTTCAGATGAAAAGATTGTAGAGATCGTTCGCGAGAACTTCGACCTTCGTCCAGCAGGAATCATCAAGATGCTTGACCTTCGTCGTCCAATTTATCGTCCAACAGCAGCTTATGGTCACTTCGGCCGTACAGATGTCAAGCTTCCATGGGAGCAGACAGATAAAGTTGCTTTATTAAAGAAATATCTTTAATAATATCGTTATGATATAATTAAGGCAGTCCATTAAGGATTGCCTTTTTTACTTAATAGGAAATGGATAGGATTTTTCACTAAACGAGGGAGAAAAAGTGAGACTCAAAAACCGACTTATAATTTCATTTTTCATAATTACGCTTGTTCCAGTGCTGATATTTACGGCATTGATGCTGGCATTGAGGCGACTGGCGATAGAGCTTACGGAGAATCAACTTCTTGGCCACCAAATTATTTATTCCGTCAAAAGTTATTTGGATGAGAGTGGTAAGTTTGACCAGATGGTGCTTAACTTTTGTGTGGCCGAATTTATCATACTTTTCCTTACAGCAGTATTAATGATTATTTGGATTTACAAGGGGGTTGCCCCACAGCTTAAGATGCTTAAGGTGGCGGCTAACAACATCAAGGAAGGCAACCTAGATTTTAGCGTGGCTTCGGCAGGGGTCGATGAAATGTCTGAGCTTTGTAATGCATTTGAGGACATGAGGATTCGTCTTAAAAACAATGCAAAGGACCGACTGGAGGATGAGGCGGAGCAACGAGCCTTGATTTCAAATATAGCCCATGACTTAAAGACGCCAATTACAGCAATCAAGGGTTACGCTGAGGGTATGCTTGACGGTGTAGCAGATAGTCCGGAAAAGCGTGAGAAATACATACGAACCATTTACAACAAGGCCAACGAGATGAACACCCTCATCAATGAGCTGACCTTGTATTCAAACATAGATACCAACAAGATTCCTTACAACTTCCAAAAGCTGAACTTGCATAATTATTTTTCAGATTGTATCGAAGAGCTTGGAATGGATTTGGAAAATCAGCATATTCGATTGGATTATTCCAATTTTGTGGACCCAGATGTGCTTATAATTGCAGATCCTGAGCAGTTAGGGCGAATCATTCACAACATCATTAGCAACTCTGTTAAATATATGCGTGCAGATGTTCCATCCAAAATCGCCATAGTGATTAAGGATGTAGGGGATTTTGTTCAAATAGAGATTACAGACAATGGCAAGGGTATAGCGACACATGATTTGCCTTATGTATTTGATAGATTTTACAGAGCTGACGCCTCTAGAAATTCTGCAGCAGGCGGCAGCGGAATAGGGCTTTCCATCGTTAAGAAAATCATTGAGGATCACGGTGGAAAGATATGGGTTACAAGTAAAGAGAATGAGGGCACAACAATGTGCTTTGTTATGAGAAAATACGAAGAATCACCTATCGTATCTTAAGGAGGAAATTAATGAGCAGAATATTGATAATCGAAGATGAAGAGTCTATTGCAGAGCTTGAGAAGGACTATCTTGAGCTTTCCAATTTTGAAGTAGATATCGAGGCAGATGGCGATAAGGGGTTACAAAAGGCCTTAGCGGGAAATTACGATATGTATATCCTTGACCTTATGCTTCCTGGCCTTGATGGCTTTGAACTTTGCAAGAGGATACGAGAGGTTAAGAATGTACCTATCCTTATGGTTACAGCCAAAAAGGAGGAGATTGACAAGATTAGAGGCCTTGGCCTTGGGGCTGATGATTATATCACCAAGCCATTTTCTCCAAGTGAGTTAGTTGCAAGAGTGAAGGCTCATCTTGCAAGATACGATAGATTAGTACAGTCACCTGCTATCCAGAAGAACGAAATCAGCATAAGAGGTCTTAGAATCGACAAGGCTAGCCGTAGAGTTTGGATTAACGGAGAGGAGAAAGTATTTACAGCTAAGGAGTTTGATTTGCTCACTTTCCTTGCTGAGAATCCAAACGTAATCTTCTCTAAGGAGCAGCTTTTTGAGACCCTTTGGGGCGAAGAATCAATAGGTGATATCTCTACAGTTACAGTTCATGTTAATAAAATTAGAGAAAAAATCGAGCTAAACACATCAAAGCCTCAATACATAGAGACTATCTGGGGCGTTGGCTATCGCTTTAAGGTTTAGTTTTTTGTAAAGGAAATCCTCTTTTTTCTTTTAAAACCTGATTAAAAAGTGATAAAATTTTAATAAAAGAGAGGGTTCAATGTATGGAGATAATTTATGAAGATGATAGCATTCTAGTTTGTCATAAGCCGGCAGGCATAGCTACTCAGACTAGAAAGATAGGCGAGAAGGACATGGAAAGTGAACTTCTCACATATCTCAAGGATAAGGGCCAAAAGCCAGAGATTCATGTGGTTCACAGATTGGATCAGCCTGTTGAGGGGGTAATGGTTTTTGCCAAGACCAAGGATGTGGCAGCCAATCTTTCTAAGCAGATATCGGCTCGTACATTCAAGAAGCGCTATTATGCCATCATTACTAGAGAGTCATTTCCAGAGGAGGGACATCTTATAGATTATTTGGTGAAGGACAATCGCACCAATTTATCCAAGGTTGTTAAGCCGGAGGACCCTAGAGCCAAGAAAGCAGAGCTAGAATATCATACCATTGATAAATGGGATGATCGCAAGCTTCTAGATATCGAACTTTTTACTGGCAGACATCATCAAATCAGGATTCAGCTTGCCAGCAGGACAGCACCAATCCTTGGAGATGTTAAATACGGAGGCGTTACTACAGGGAGAAACTTAGCACTTTGCTCATGGTATATTAGCTTTAAACACCCTGTCACTGGTGAGGTTATGGAATTTACTACCAAGCCTGAGGGAGAGGACTTTATCGATAGCAAAATAGCTAACTGAAGAGAATGGGGGAGACTGTTTGATAAGGCTACATGTATTGATTTTTTTAATCACATCATTTGTTATGCTTGCCTCTGGCGTGTATATTGCCACCAAGCATAAAATAAAAAACAACAAGCTGAATATGTCTATCATTCAGCTACTTGTTGTGGCAACAATCACTTGCCTGGCATACACTTTTGTCATTTCCTCTCATGTATTGGAAAAGGCAGAGCTTGCTTATAGTTTGTATTTTGTGGGCATAGATTGGATTCTTATTACATTTCTTTATTATGCCCGTCAGTACACCAAGATATGGCACGAGGGCTATTCTGCGCCACTGATTACTGTGTCTATAGCGGTGCTGGATTCTATAAGCCTTCTATGCAATTCAAAATGGCACCATGCTTTTGTTCTTGAAAAGATGGTTTTTCCAAACGGTGAATGGTTTTATGATTTTACAATCAGTGATTACTATATGGTGCATCTTACATTTTGCTATATTTTAGTTGCGCTAGTTGTGGTAATCCTTGCTAAAAAAACATTCACTACAAGTGGTGTTCATCGAAACAGATACTTAGCGATATTAGTACTGTTCTTGGGATTGATTTTGCTGAACGTGTTGTATCTTTTCTTCTCATTCCCACTTGATATATCTATGTGCTTCTATGCCATAGGTACAATTGTGATAGGATATTATACTCTTTTGTATAATCCAAAGACTTTTGTGGAATATATGCTTAGCACCATAACAGAGCGTATGGAGTGTGCGCTTATTTCTTTCGATGAGAATGACATTTGCATATATTCAAATCAGTTTGCAAATAGGCTGTTCTGCCCATCAGGCGACAAGAGGATTTTTGAGGACAGATTTAAAAGATGGCGTCAGGGAAAGGATACCAATTCCATTTCTAACACAAGTTGGAATGATATTTACACTATCAACGATGAAGAGTATCGATTCGACGTTCACTTTAACAAGATTTATGATAAACGAGGCTATTACTGTGGCTGCTACCTCTCATTCTACGATGTGACAGGAGATTTCTTGGCATATGAGGAGGAGAAGTATCGCAACACCCATGATGCGCTTACAGGGGCTCTCAACAAGGAGAGTTTCTATGAGGAAGTTAAAAAGCTCTTAGATGAAAATCCAACAACCGAGTACATTATGTGCTGCTGTAACATTAAGGGTTTCAAGCTTATTAATGATATGTTTGGCGTTGATGAGGCGGACAAACTGTTGGTGCGTTGCGCAGATGCCATTCGAGAAAAAATAAAGCCAGGTGCTAGCTTCGCACGACTTGAGGCAGACAGATTTGCTGTAATCATGCCAAAGGTTAGATATACTGAGGAGCTCTTCATGACAGGCATGAACAAGGTAAGTCATTACCTGAACAATGCCCAGTACAGGATGACAATACTGGTTGGTGTGTACGACATATACGATAGAGATGCACCGGTAATTTCAATGGTTGATGGAGCGTTCCTTGCTATCGATTCTATAAAGGGCAGCTTTAAAAATAGCATTGCCTACTATGGTGACATGCTTCGACACGAGTACATGAGCGAGCAGAAGATTCTTGGAGAGTTTGAAGATGCCCTGCAGACAGGCCAGTTTGCAATGTTTTTGCAGCCTGTTGTTGATATGAATGGAAAGGTGTCACTAGCGGAGGCTTTGGTTAGATGGATTCATCCAGACAGAGGCATTATTTCTCCACTTTCGTTTATACCATTATTGGAAAAGACAGGCTATATCTATAAGCTTGATTTGTACATGTGGGACCAGGCAGCCAAGCGAGTTGCTTATTGGGAATCAATGGGAATAGATGACATATCAGTTTCTGTAAATATCTCAGTAAAGGATTTCTACTATGTAGATTTATTTGATGTTTTTACAGGATTGGTTGAAAAATACAATATAGCTCCACATAAGCTTAAGCTTGAGATTACCGAGTCAATATTTATGACAGAAAAGGAGCGACAGCTTGAGATTCTAAATTCTCTTAAGGAATATGGATTCCTCATTGAGATTGATGATTTTGGAAGTGGATTCTCTTCTTTAAATATGCTAAAGGAGGTTCCTGCGGATATTCTCAAGATGGACATGGCCTTCTTATCAATAGATAAAAACGCCAACCGAGGACGCAAGATTATCAATACTATAATCACACTTGCCAAGGCTCTTGAAATGCAAGTAATTATAGAGGGGGTGGAGACCAAGGAGCAGCTTGATTACCTTAGCGGAACAGGAGCTGATTTCCTTCAGGGCTATTATTTCAACAAGCCACTTCCAGTAAAGAAGTTCGAAGAAATGTATCTTCAAAGCTCATTTATTAACTAAATAAATCGTATTTACGGAAAGGTGCCGGTAGGTGCCTTTCTTTGCTTATTAGGAAAGGGTGGACTTGTATTAAATTATCCTATATAATAAGTGCGATTATTTTTAAACAAAGGAGAAAAAAATGGCACAGGAAAAAAAGCTGGTAGAAGCGATTACCTCCATGTCAGAGGACTTCGCTCAATGGTATACCGATGTAGTCGTTAAGGCTGATTTGATTGCATATTCATCAGTAAAAGGATGCATGATTATCAAGCCCGATGGGTATGCTATTTGGGAAAACATCCAGCAAGAGTTAGACAGAAGATTCAAGGCGACAGGAGTACAGAATGTGTACATGCCGATGTTTATTCCTGAGAGTCTTCTTCAAGTTGAGAAGGATCATGTTGAGGGATTTGCCCCAGAAGTAGCTTGGGTTACACATGGTGGACTTAACCCGCTTCAGGAGCGCCTTTGCGTTCGTCCTACTTCAGAGACTCTTTTCTGTGATTTCTATAAGGATATTATTCACTCTCACAGAGATTTGCCAAAGGTTTACAATCAGTGGTGCTCAGTAGTTCGTTGGGAAAAGGAGACACGTCCATTCCTTCGTTCTAGAGAGTTCTTATGGCAGGAGGGCCACACTGCTCACGCTACAGCAGAGGAGGCTGAAGAGCGTACAGTTCAGATGCTTAATCTCTATGCGGATTTCTGCGAGGAAGTACTCGCTATGCCTGTAGTTCGCGGTCAAAAGACTGAAAAGGAAAAGTTTGCAGGAGCAGAGGCTACATATACAATCGAGGCACTTATGCACGATGGTAAGGCTTTACAGTCTGGTACAAGTCACAACTTTGGCCAGAACTTCTCAAAGCCATTCAATATTCAGTACTCTGACAAGAACAATCAGCTTCAGTATGTTCACCAGACATCTTGGGGTATGACAACTCGTCTTATCGGAGCAATTATCATGGTACATGGTGATGATTCAGGACTTGTACTTCCACCACGTATTGCACCTACACAGGTTATTGTTATTCCTATTCAGCAGAAGAAGGAAGGCGTCCTTGAGAAGGCTTCTGAGGTTACAGAGCGTCTTGGAAAGACAATGAGAGCAAAGCTTGATGACTCAGATAAGTCGCCAGGATGGAAGTTTAACGAGGCAGAGATGCGTGGTATCCCTGTTCGTGTTGAGCTTGGACCAAAGGATATCGAGGCAGGCAAGTGCGTATTAGTTCGTCGTGATACACGCGAAAAGATAGAGTGCCCACTTGATCAGGTAGAGGCAAAGGTTGTAGAGCTTCTTGAAACTATTCAAAAGGATATGTTTGAAAGAGCAAAGGCTCACCGCGATAGCCACATTTGGGATGCTCACAACTATGCAGAGTTTACAGAGATTGCTAACAACAAGCCAGGTTTCATCCGTGCTATGTGGTGTGGTGATGAGGCTTGCGAGAACAAGATAAAAGAGGATTTAGCTGTAACATCACGTTGTATGCCATTTAACGATCAGGAACAGATTTCTGATGTATGCGCATGCTGCGGCAAGCCAGCTAAGAAACTAGTATATTGGGGTAAAGCTTATTAATATGAATTTACCAGCAGACGTTTTAAACATTATAAGTGTATTAGAAACTAACGGACACGAAGCCTATGCAGTGGGCGGCTGTGTCCGTGACTGCATTCTAGGGAAAGTCCCTCATGATTGGGATATAACCACCTCGGCGTTGCCTGAACAGGTCAAGGCCTTATTTAAGCGCACTTTTGACACAGGGATTGAACACGGCACAGTTACAGTGCTTATGCAAGGGGTAGGCTATGAGGTTACTACCTATCGTGTTGATGGCAAGTACGAGGATGGTCGTCATCCAAAGGAGGTTACATTTACAGCATCCCTTGAGGAGGATTTGAAGCGTCGCGATTTTACAATCAATGCCATGGCCTACAATGATACGAAGGGCTTGGTAGATTTATTTGGTGGTAAAGAGGATTTGGACAATGGAGTTATAAGAGCAGTAGGAAACCCTACAGAACGTTTTACTGAGGACGCCTTGCGTATGCTAAGGGCGCTGCGTTTTTCTGCCCAGCTTGGTTTTGAAATTGAGCCTAATACTTACGAGGCCATCAAAACTCTCGCCCCAACTTTGGAGCGAATCAGTGCAGAACGTATTCAGGTTGAACTAGTTAAGCTTGTTACTTCTGACCATCCGGAGAAGATTCGCGATGTCTATGAGACCGGCCTTACTCGAATCTTTTTCCCAGAATTTGATGAGATGATGGGCTGCGACCAGATTAACAAACACCATCAATATTCAGTGGGCGAGCATACCATTATTTCTATGGGGCTTGTGCCTGCCGACAAGGTGCTTAGACTTGCCATGCTTCTTCACGATGTGGCAAAGCCAGCTTGTAAGACAACAGATGAAAATGGACAAAACCATTTTAAGCTTCATCCGATTCAGGGAGCCAAGATGGCAAGGAATATTCTTCGCCGCCTGAAGTTTGATAATGACACTACTGATAAGGTATGCAACTTGGTCACCAACCATGATGATAGACCACCAATTACTGAGCGCAATGTTCGTAGAATGATTATCAGAGTTGGACAGGAAAATTTCATGGACCTTTTGGCCATAAAGCGTGCAGACTGCTTAGCCCAGAGCATGTACAAGCGAGAAGAAAAGCTTAAATATGTAGATGACCTTGAGACGGCTTTCAATAGTATCATTGCTGCAGGTGACTGCCTTCGAATCAAGGATTTGCAAATTAACGGCAAAGATTTAATAGACCTAGGCGTTCCTCAGGGCACTAGAATTGGCGAGATTTTAAAAACAGTCTTTGATGAGGTGGTGGAAGACCCACAGTTAAACAACCGGGAATATTTACTAAAAAGAGCCAAAGAGCTTATATAGGGAATTTAAGTATAAGATTCTTATTACTATCAAGACCAAGTCTTAACAAGATAGTAATAGGAATCTTTTTTTGATAAAATAAACCCATGGAAAAATTTGGGATAAAAAAATGGTTAAAGTTAATAGTGGTTGCTACCTTTGTAGTTATGGTTTTTGCAGCTTGTGGCACTCATCCGAACAATGCCACAGTTACCAACCACACCGGTAGTGCAATCAGAAAAGATGTAGATTCTCAGGAGACTGAGGCGTCTGAGGAGCCGAAGGATGCTAGTACAGTAAGCGAGCTTGATGGTGAGTTGTATATAGTGGAGGGTTTGGACATGGCTGAGGAGACAATAGCCTTGTATCAAATCTCTACAGCAAAGCAGCTTAGATACAAGTACAACATGACTACAAAATTTTTGGATAAGTACGGCAAGAACAGTACTTGGGCGGAATTTACAGTGGGTTCAGTTGTTAACATTGGCGGATTTTTGCCATCATCTGGAGCATTAGAATTGGTTCAAAAGTCTTCGGATGTATGGATATTAGACGACATCTCCAAGTTTAAAATCGATGAAGATAAGCATCTTATTGAGATAAACGACAGCAATTACAAGCTGACAGATGCCACCAAGGTTTATTCTGACACGGAAAAGATTTTGCCATCATCAATCAGCAATGACGATATAATTACGGTTATTGGTCAGGACAAAAAAGTAATATCAATCGCGGTTACCACAGGCCATGGTTATATCCAGCTTAAAAATACTGACCTATTCAATGACAGCATGATATTTATTGGAAACAAGATTGTTTCCATGGTAAGCGGCAACAAGATTATCGAGGTTCCTGAAGGCAATTACAAGATTACAGTTGCCAACAACGGCTGGGGTGGCAGTGGAGAATACACTGTAGAGCGCGACCAGACTACTGAGATAAACTTAGATGCATTAAAGGGCGAGGGGCCATCGTATTGCCTTATAACATTCCTTGTTACCGTTCCAGATACCTACGTATACATAGATGGCAAGGAAATAGATGTTACCGAGCCTCAGAAGGTTCAATACGGCCAGCACAAGCTAGTGGTAAAGAGCCAGGGTTATGCATCTTGGAACAAGACACTTGTTGTAAATTCTGAATCAGCTACAATCACACTTGTGATGGAATCTGAAGATGATAGCGCTCCGGACGAGCAAGAAAATCAGACAGAAAATGCAAGCCAAGTTCCAGAGGAAAATCCAAATACCGAGAATGAAAATTCATCAAATAATACATCCTCACAGAACAATTCGGGTGGTCAAGAAGAGGAGACAGCAGGCAGTTCAATCAAGGAAAATTACGATTATCAGACCGATTATCTGTCTACAATCTCTGACTTAATAAGCAACTTAACTCATTAATTGTGTGAAAAGGATGTGAACATCGCGAAAAATCAAGGGTTTGTAAATAGTAATAATGCCACAAAATCGTGTAAGAATTTTGTAATAATCCATCAAAACCTTATAAACTAGGGATTTTTTGGGGTTTTCATGTTGACATAGCAAAATAAAACAATTATAAAGGATATTGTAGTTACTAAGGGCGGCAAGCCCTACTATAAATACAAATTCTCGAGGAGGAATGGTAATGAACAAGACAGAATTAGTAGCAGCTATCGCAAGCAAGGCAAACATTTCTAAGAAGGACGCAGAGGCTTCTGTAAAGGCGTTCACAGAGGTTGTTGCTGAAGAGCTTAAGAAGGGGGAAAAGATTCAGCTTGTTGGCTTTGGTACTTTTGAAGTATCTAAGAGAGCAGCTCGTACAGGTAGAAATCCACAGACAGGCGCAGAGATGAAGATTCCTGCATCTAAGGCACCTAAGTTTAAGGCTGGTAAGGCTCTTAAGGATTCTATCAACTAATATTAGAATCTCCTGGGGTTCGGATTTTCCGAACCCCTTTTCTTTTAAAGATGAAGGGACCGCAAAATGAGATTAGACAAGTATTTAAAGGTAAGTAGATTAATCAAAAGACGCACAGTAGCCAACGAGGCTTGCGACAGCGGAAGAGTTCAAATAAACGGAAAAGTTGCAAAGGCTTCCACTGACGTTAAGGTTGGTGATATAATAGAAATAGCATTTGGTAATAAAAATGTTAAGGTTGAGGTGTTGGACATTCAGGACACAACCAAAAAGGATGCCGCAGCAGATCTTTTTAAGTATTTATAATTATGTCAAGACGAAGAAGAAAATCAGTTAGAAGACGAAAGAAAACCTCTTCAGGTAGAATATATGTTGCAGTAATTATGCTTTTTATCATTGGCGTTATGTCTGTCCAGATTTATCGCTTGCACGAGAAGGATAAAGCGCTCAAAAAGAAGGAGAAGTATCTCCAAACAGAGCTAGACAAGGCAAATGAAAAGAGCGAGGAACTTAAAGAATACGAAGAATACGTTGGTTCGGATGAATATATTGAGGATGAAGCCTCACAGAAGCTTGGATTGACACATGACAATTGGATCATTTTTAAACAAAAATAAAATTAGAGAATATATCAATAAACATAATATGCTTATCAAAGGCGATGGAGTGGTCTTAGGATTATCTGGGGGACCAGACTCTGTGTGCCTTTTTTTTATACTATTAGAGTTACAGCAGGAATATGACCTTAAACTTAGAGCGTTGCACGTAAATCACTGCATTAGAGGCGTGGAAGCCGATGCTGATCAGGATTACGTTAAAGCTCTTTGTAAGAAATATAACGTACCATTAAAGGAGATTGTGGTAGACATTCCATCACTTGTAGATGAGACGGGGCGTTCTGTAGAGGAGGAGGCTAGGCTAGCTAGGTATAGCGCCTTTGTAGAGGAGGCTGAGACTATGGTTAAAGAGCTTTCCTGCAATGTAAAGATTGCTGTTGCCCACAATGCAGATGACAATGCAGAGACTGTGCTTTTTCACATGGCACGTGGAACGGGGATAGATGGAATGTGTGGTATTGCGCCAGTCAGGGATAATATTATTCGACCACTTCTTCAGGTGCCTAAAAAGGATATTTTAGACCTTCTACAGGAGAATAATATCGAATATCGTACAGATGCCACAAACAGTCAGGTTGAATATGATAGAAACCGAATCAGGCACAATATTATGCCTGAGATGATTGAGATAAATGACAGGGCTCTAGAACACATTACAGAGATGACAGAGCGTCTTTCGGACATAGCAGATTATATTAGTCTTGAGGCTAGGGGGTTGCTAGAGATTGCAAAGTTAGAGGATGGAAAGCTTAGAAAGCGCGCAATTTCTACAGCGCCAAGAGTACTTGCTAGTCAAGCCCTAAAGATTTACCTGAGTAATTATATGCCTTTTCAAAAGGACGTTTCAGCAGTGCATGTAGAGACTATTCTTGATTTGCTAAACGAGGATGGGGAGCGTCAGGTGCAACTGCCTTACAAGAAGACCTTGATAATTTCCTATGAAGAAATATATGTAATTGATCAGGATAGCCAGGCGAATAATCTTACATTTAACTATCGACAATTTGTCTTAGAGGAGGGGATGAAATACCCTACAGACAACTATACTAAATGGTTTGATTGTGATAGAATAACGGATAATGTTGTAATAAGAACACGGCAAGAGGGAGATTTTCTATGTATTGATGCTGCGGGGAATCACAAATCAATACAGGATTATTTCGTTGATGAAAAAATACCTAGACACCTTCGAGACCAAATTCAACTGGTTTGTGATGGACATCATGTTATGTGGGTGGTAGGTCATCGCATCAGTGAATATTACAAGATTTCAAAAAATACTTCTCAGGTATTAGAGATAAGTTATACGGAGGAATGAAAAATGAGCGAGAACATAAGAGTTCTGTTACCAGAGGATGAGCTTGCAGAGCGAATAGCAGAGCTCGGTGCACAGATTAGCAAAGACTATGAAGGCGAGACAGTATTTTTAGTATGTATTCTCAAGGGAGCATCATTCTTTGCATGCGAGTTGGCAAAGAGAATCACAGTGCCAGTTATTATTGATTTCATGGCTACATCAAGCTATGGTTCAGGCACAGTTTCATCTGGTGTTGTAAAGATTAAAAAGGATTTGGATTTAGACCCAGCAGGTCAGAATGTTATTATCGTAGAGGATATTATCGATAGCGGCAACACACTAAATTTCCTTAGCCAGCATTTTAAGGATAGAGGGGCAAAGTCAGTTCGCATGGTTACCATGCTTGACAAGCCAGACCGCCGTGAGGTAGATGTGCATGTTGATTACACTGGATTTACAATTCCAGATCAGTTTGTAGTTGGATACGGATTAGATTATGATCAGAAGTATCGTAATCTTCCATATATTGGCGTAGTTGAATTAGACTAGGAGGACCCTTTGAGAAAGAGCAGAACTTCAGGAATGTTTATATATGTCCTGTTTGTTGCGGTGGTTTTATTCATCCTTTATACAAGCATGGGCAAATCTACAACAACTTATACAATGGACAAGTTTCAGAAAGCCATTGCTAAGGGACAGGTTAGCACAGTAAGCATTACACAAAATAAAGAGGTGCCTACAGGTACAGTAGATATCAAGCTTCAGGACGGCAACTCAGCAGTTTTATATGTATCAGATGTAAATGACATCCAGGATTATCTTTCTGAGCAGGGAGTGGTATATTCTCTCAGTGATGTGCCACATGATAGCTGGATTTCTGATTTGCTTCCAATGCTTATAGTTGTTGGCGCAGTGTTTATCTTATTTATGATAATGATGAATGCGCAAAGCGGAGGCGGTGGAGCCAATGCCAAGATGATGAACTTTGGCAAGAGCCGTGCGCGCATGACAAGCAAAGAGGATATAGAGACCAGATTTAATGACGTAGCAGGTCTTCAGGAAGAAAAGGAAGAGGTTGAAGAGTTGGTTGACTTCCTCAAGGACCCTAAGAAGTACACTAAGCTTGGTGCACGTATTCCAAAGGGTGTTATTCTTGTTGGACCTCCAGGTACAGGTAAGACACTTCTTGCAAAGGCTATTGCAGGTGAGGCAGGAGTTCCATTCTTCTCTATTTCTGGTTCGGACTTTGTAGAGATGTTTGTGGGTGTTGGTGCTTCTCGAGTTAGAGATTTATTTACAGAGGCAAAGCAGCATTCACCTTGTATCGTTTTTATTGACGAGATTGATGCAGTGGCAAGACGCCGTGGTACTGGTATGGGCGGCGGCCATGATGAGCGCGAGCAGACACTTAACCAGCTTCTTGTAGAAATGGATGGTTTTGGTGTCAACGAGGGTATCATTGTAATGGCTGCAACTAACCGAGTTGATATATTAGATCAGGCTATTATGCGTCCAGGACGTTTCGATAGAAAGGTTTACGTTGGTAGACCGGATGTTAAGGGCCGCGAGGAAATTCTTAAGGTGCATGCATCTAACAAGGCGCTTGGAGATGACGTGGATTTACACCAGATAGCTCAGACTACAGCTGGATTTACAGGTGCAGATCTTGAAAACCTACTTAACGAGGCGGCTATCCTTGCAGCAGGTGATAATAGAGCATTTATCACTCAGGCAGATATTAAGAAATCCTTTGTAAAGGTTGGTATTGGTAAAGAAAAGCGAAGCAAGATTATTTCAGAGAAGGAACAGAAAATCACTGCTTATCATGAGGCAGGACATGCAATTCTTTTCCATGTGCTTCCAGATGTAGGCCCTGTTTATTCGGTGTCTATTATACCAACAGGTGCAAGCGCAGCTGGTTACACAATGCCTCTTCCAGAGCATGATGATATGTTTATCACCAAGGGCAAGATGACTCAGGATATTATCGTGTCTTTAGGTGGTAGAGTGGCAGAGGAATTAATCTTTGATGATGTAACTACAGGAGCCTCAAATGACATCAAGCAGGCAACTAAGCTTGCCAGAAATATGATTACAAAATATGGCTTTTCTAAGAACATTGGCATGGTTCATTATGGGGATGATGACGAGGAAGTATTCATTGGTAGAGATTTAGCCCACGCTAAAAATTTCTCAGATGCTACTGCTAGAGCCATCGATAACGAAGTTAAGAGCTTAATCGATGAATGTTATGAAAAAGCTGTGAAACTTATTAAAGAACATGAACAAGTATTGCATAAATGTGCTAATCTATTATTAGAAAAAGAAAAAATTGGTAGAGCAGAGTTTGAAGCATTATTTGGTATTGAAGGACAGTCAGATATAGTTGAAAATAATAAAGAGGCTGTTACAGAAGGTATCAACTAGGGGTCCTAGTGCAATATGCACAAAAAATAATGAGAGGTTTTGTGATGTTTGTGCACACTTGAGTATTGCTACACCATATAATAAACATCGTAAAAACCCCCCAATACATTATATAATTTTTACTAACCCCATAGTAAAAATACCTTCTCCTAAAAAGACAGCGTTCGTTGCTGTCTTTTTTACTATCTAAAATTATTTTCAAACTATTAGGGGATTCACATGCATATTCAAGCGATTTACTCAGACGGTACAGCTGAATATAGATATCCTATGGAGCCTGAAAAGAACAGCCAGGTTACTATAAGTATTCGCGTCTATCATCAGGAAGAGGTAGATGTATTTTTGATGTCTAAAGCTAATAATCTCAGTAAGAGAATGCAGTTAAATCGCACAAGAGGTGAATTTGATTTTTACTCCTGCACCGTTGAACTAGGTGAGGAGGAGTTTAGATATTACTTTGAGCTAGTAGTTGGCCTTGACCACTACTACTACGACAGAGTGGGCTTGTGGCGTGATTATCGTGAGCACTACGAGTTTTCCATTATGCCAGGATTTTCCACACCGGAATGGGCAAAGGGTGCGGTTATGTACCAGATTCTTGTTGATAGATTCTACGACGGGGATTTGGATAACGATGTGGAAACTAACGAGTACTTTTATGTAGGCGCACCTGTTCAGAAAGTAAAGGATTGGAGTGCTTTACCTGCAAATCTTGATATAGGACGTTTTTACGGTGGCGATTTAGAGGGTGTGCGTCAGAAGTTCCATTATCTCAAGAGCTTGGGAGTGGAGGCTATTTATTTTAATCCGCTGTTTGTATCTCCATCTAACCATAAGTATGACACGTCGGATTATGATTACATCGATCCACATTTGACAGTCATCAAAAAGGATGGTGGAAAATGCTTAAAGAATGGCGACACCAACAATGCCAATGCCACCAAATACAAGCTCAGAGTTACAAACAAGGAGAACCTAGAGGCTAGCAATCAGTTCTTTGCAGATTTTGTAAATGAGGCCCATCAAAAGGGAATCAGAATTATAATTGATGGAGTATTCAATCATTGTGGTTCCTTCAATAAATGGCTCAATCGTGAAAAGATTTACTCAAAGGAAGAAGGGTATGCCCCTGGCGCTTTTGAGAGTAAGGATAGTCCTTATCACAACTTTTTTAAGTTCTATGAGGACGCTTGGCCAGACAATATCAGCTACGATGGATGGTGGAGCCATGACACCTTGCCAAAGCTTAATTATGAGGATTCGCCAGAACTGTGCCAGTATATTTTAAATATTGGTAAAAAATGGGTGAGTGAGCCTTATAATTGTGATGGGTGGCGTCTTGATGTGGCTGCCGATTTAGGGCACTCTGAGGAGTTTAATCACAAGTTCTGGAGAGATTTTAGAACTGCTGTTAAGGAGGCGAATCCGGATGCTGTGATTTTGGCAGAGCACTATGGCAATCCATCGGCTTGGCTTACTGGAGACCAGTGGGATACAGTTATGAATTACGACGCTTTTATGGAGCCTCTAACCTATTTCCTCACTGGCATGGAAAAGCATTCAGATGAGTACCAGGCGGGAGCAATAGGAGATGGTGAAAGGTTTAAAAATACCATGCTTCACTTTATGGCAAGGTTAAAGACACCTTCCCTGTACTGCGCAATGAATCAGCTGTCTAACCACGACCACTCAAGATTCTTGACAAGAACTAATCACGTGGTGGGACGTATTGCAACGAAAGGCGCAGCTGCCGCAGAAAAGGGCGTTAGCATACCAGTGTTTAAGTTGGCTGAAATGGTGCAGCTTACATGGCCTGGAGCTCCGACTCTTTACTACGGAGATGAAGCTGGTCTATGTGGTTTTACCGATCCAGACAGCAGACGTACATATCCGTGGGGCAACTGCAACTACGATTTGATTGATTACACAAGAGATATGATTATGATTCACAAGCTGAGCAAAGCCATTAAAGAGGGCTCCTTCAGGTTTTTGAATTGTGGTCTTGGATTCATTAGTTATGGAAGATTTACCGCTAACGAGCAGATAATAGTTCTCATAAACTCCAACGGCAATGAGATTCAGGTGGATGTGCCAGTTTGGATTGCTGGTGTTCCATTAAATGGCACTATGGAAAGAATTATTATGACAAATGAGGTTGGATATTCAATCATGCCGGCCGATATAGAAATTGAAGGTGGTAACTTACACATGAGTTTGTCGCCTTACACCGGCGTTGTTTTCAAGAGCCAATAAATTGAATAGTTACAATCCATTTTACAGAGTCTACTATATATAGTATAATTTAGTTAAGATTTGGGGGTTTGCCACAATACCTAGATGCTATAGCATACTATACGGGAGAGGAAAAATGACGAAAGATCTTACATGTCAGGGCAATATCGACATGCAGGCACTTGAGGATAGACATAAGGAATTAGAAAAAGCATGGAACGATTTGCTAAAAGAAAAAAGAGAATTTGAAGCAAGGATTCATACCCTAGAGAGGCAGGAAAAGCAGTTTGAGTTAAAGTGGGATATGCTCATTAGAGAGACTCAAAAGCTTGCTGCCGATAAACAGCAGTTTGAACGCAAAAAGAAGTTCTACGACCAGGTACAGGCTAATTCTGTGGATTCCTACGGCGACCAGGACGCGGTTGTACAGGGCGAGATGTTCTTCTCTGGCGTATCAACACAAAAGGCTTTAAAGAAGCGTTACAAGGAGCTTATCAAGATATATCATCCGGATGGGGAGTGCGGTGACACAGCAACAATCGCTGAGATTAACCGTGAGTACGAAGACCTTAAGACCCAGATGAGCTAGAGTATGAGCCTTCCCCTAGGGGGAAGGTGTCACCGAGAGGTGACGGATGAGGGGATTTCTATAGTTCTAAAAACAGTTTCATATCTATAGGAATCTCAGCCACAAACTCCATAGCTTCTCCAGTTATTGGATGTCTAAATTCTAGCCTGTGAGAATGTAAGGCTTGTCTGTTCATAGCCTTGGATGATGGATTATACAAATGGTCTCCAACGAGAGGATGACCTATATATTTAAAATGAACACGAATTTGATGGGTACGACCTGTTTCTAGATGAATAGAAACTAGGCTGTGCCCATTTTTTTCATGTATTACTTGATAGTGAGTTACAGCGCGCTCTCCTTTTTCAAAATCTACTTGCCTCATTATGCCAGTATCATTAACTCTACCGATAGGAGCATCAATAGTTCCGCGGTAAGGCTCAACATGGCCTTCCACTATGGCTAGGTATTCCCTTTTAAGCTCTCTGTTTTTTACCATGGTGGAAAGAATTCCCGCAGCAACTAGGTGCTTTGCAACAACAGTAAGGCCAGAAGTATTGTTATCTAATCTATTTACACATCTAAAAATAAAAGGCTTTCCCTGAGATTCATAATAATATGCCAAGCCGTTCGCCAAGGAATCCTCATAGTGATTTAAGGAAGGATGAATTGGAAGTCCTGCTGGCTTGTTTATCACAATAATATCCTCATCCTCATACACAATATCAAGCTCCATCTTCACAGCAGGGATTTGTTTAGAGGAATCCTCTTCTGTGATATTGACAGTCAAAGCTTCTCCAGCTGTAAGCTTTCGATTTAGGTGTTCCCATTTACCATCGATAACTACATTTTCGGGCATCTTTTTGATGGCAGTTATATTGGCAGAAGAGTAGCCCTTTGCTTTAAGGAATTTTTCAATGGAATACCCCTCATATTCACTTGTGATTTCATAATGGATTGTTCGTTTCATGATAATAATTTATTAGATTTAAAAGAAAAAAGCAAAGGGACCGCAGCGGCTTGGCCCTTTGCTTTCGAAGGAGAATAAATATTTTATGAGAAAAATAACTTATCTCATAGTTGCAATTACATTCACGGTATCTTTGCTACCGTCGAATGGAATAATATTGCCTTGAATCTCTTTGCCGTCTACGAGCAAGCTCGCAACGCCCTTTTGTACCTTGTTAGGGTTCTTGATTTCGATGTTGTAAGTAACGCCACGATAAACACGTGTTACATTGAAATCGCCGAACTCTGCTGGAGTACATGGATTAACTGAAAGTCCCTCAAGTGTAGGATAGATACCTAAAATGTACTGAGAGATATTTGTAAATGTCCATGCAGCTGTACCTGTAAGCCAGCTGTTCTTAGCCTCACCATGGAACTTTGCATCAGCGCCAGCAACCATCTGTGAGTATACATAAGGCTCAGTTCTGTGAATCTCTGAGATATCCTCGATGTATGATGGACATGTCTTCTTGTAAACTTCAAATGCTCTGTCACCTCTACCGATGCATGTTTCTGCAATAGAAATCCATGGATTGTTGTGGCAGAAGATACCAGCATTTTCCTTGTATCCTGGTGGATATGATGTGATTTCGCCAAGCTCAAGATGATATCTTGTGTAAGCTGGCTGAAGAATCATAACACCGTACTTTGTATCAAGCTTTTCCTTAACTGAATCAAGGGCCTTCTTAGCGTTGCCATCGTCAACACCAACACCGGCCATTACACACATACCCTGTGGCTCGATGTAAATCTGTCCCTCTTCACATTCCTTAGAACCAACCTTCTGGCTGTAAGCATCATAAGCTCTTACGAACCATTCGCCGTCCCAACCATCTTTTTCGATGGCAGCAATCATCTTGTCAACCTCTGCAAGAACTCTTGCTTCCTCGGCTGTATCACCCATAAGCTTTGCAAGTGCAGCGTACTCGCGGCCGTATTTTACAAACATACCAGCGATAAATACTGACTCAGCAACAGGACCTTCTGAAGGACCAAAGCACTGGAATGATTCACCTGGATGCTCAGAGAAGCAGTTAAGGTTGAGACAGTCGTTCCAGTCAGCACGACCAATAAGTGGAAGGTCGTGAGGACCCTTGTGATTTACAATATAGTTGAATGAGCGCTTTAAGTGCTCCATAAGTGTTGTTGCAACTGACATATCATTATCGTAAGGAACCATTTCCTCAAGAATTGATGTGTCGCCTGTTTCACGGATGTAAGCAGATGTACCTGCGATTAACCAAAGTGGATCGTCGTTGAAGCCTGAACCGATATCAGAATTACCCTTCTTAGTAAGTGGCTGATACTGGTGGTAAGCTGAACCATCCTGGAACTGAGTAGAAGCAATATCGATGATACGCTCGCGAGCTCTATCAGGAATAAGGTGAACAAATCCAAGAAGATCCTGACAAGAATCTCTAAATCCCATACCACGTCCGATACCTGTCTCATAGTAAGAAGCAGAACGTGACATGTTGAATGTTACCATACACTGATACTGGTTCCAGATATTAACCATACGGTTAACATGCTCATCCTTAGAAGCAATGTGGAACTTGCTGAGAAGCTCATTCCAATATTTGCAAAGGCCATCAAAAGCCTTATCGAAATCTTCTGTTGTCTGATACTTAGCAAGAAGAGCATCTGCCTTCTTCTTATTGATAACGCCTGGCTTCTCCCACTTGTCATCCTCAGCATTCTCAACATAACCAAGAGCAAATACAAAAGTCTTTGACTCGCCTGGGTTGAGAGATACATTAAGCTGATGTGAAGCGATTGGATACCATCCAGAAGCGATAGTGCTGTTAAGCTTTCCGGCAATAACAGCTGCTGGCTTATCAGGACCGTTGTAAGCGCCTCTGAACTCATCGCGGCTAGTCTCGAAAGCATCAATCTTTGCATTTACTGAGTAAACTGCGTAGTGATTACGACGCTCTCTGTACTCTGTCTTATGATAAATAGTAGAATCAACAACCTCTACTTCACCGATAGAAAGGTTACGCTGATAGTTTTTCATATCATCATCAGCATTCCATAAGCACCACTCTACATAAGAGAAAAGCTGAATATCCTTTTTAGCATTGCCCTTATTTGTAAGAGTAACCTTTGTAAGTTCAACTGGATCGCCGATTGGAACGAAAGTTACAAGAGCTGCCTCGATGTCATTCTTAGCACCAGTAAACTTGCTGTAACCAATACCGTGACGGCATTCGTAAGAATCAAGCTCTGTCTTAGTTGGCTGCCAACCTGGATTCCAAATTGTATCGCCATCCTTAATATAGAAGTATTTACCGTTTGTATCTAAAGTAGTGTCATTGTAACGATAACGTGTCATACGAAGGAGCTTAGCATCCTTATAAAATGTATAACCACCACATGTGTTTGAAATTAATGTAAAGAAATCTGTACATCCAAGGTAATTAATCCATGGAAGTGGAGTCTTTGGAGTGGTGATAACGTATTCCTTATTGTTATCATCGAAAAATCCGTATTTCATAGAGTCCTCCCTGTAAAATTTAGTAAATTGTAAATATAATTTAAACGATTAAGTGGAAAATACCTATTAATAATAGAAAAAACCTAAAAATTCTTGCGAAAACGTTTAAGTTCTTAAACACGGTATTCACGGGATAAGAATACCATATATAAGGTAAATTGCAATTACAACCTCAAATTTTTGTGAAAATTGTCCTAAAACGCATCTCGAAAATTTAACGAAAACACAAATTTTCGAAAACTACTAGTAGATTTACGAAAAAGGTGCTATATTTAAGTTGCGAAAACGATTAAGCGGAAATGAGATAATGATTGGGAGAAAACGATGGTTTCACTGAAAGACATTGCAAGTCAATGTGGCGTTTCAGTAGCTACAGTAAGTAAGGCGCTGAATGATCATAGTGACATTGGTGCAGATACAAAAGAAAGAATACGCGAGAAGGCAAAAGAGCTAGGGTATGTGCCAAACGCAGCAGCAAAGTCTATGAAGACCAACAGAACCCATAATATTGGAGTCTTGTTCATGGATGACGCTATGAGCGGTTTGCAACATGATTTCTTCGCAGGATTGCTAGAAAGCTTTAAACGTTCTGTTGAAAGAGAGGGATATGACATCACTTTCATTTCAAATGATAGATCTACACCGGGACGCACATCTTATTTGAATCATGCAAGATACAGAAGATTCGATGGGGTTATAATTGCAAATGTTCATTTTGATGACCCAGAGGTGGTAGAGCTTGTTAAAAGCGACATACCAGTGGTGACAGTCGATCACATTTACAACGACACAATCACAATTCTATCTGATAACGTTGATGGAATGAACAAGCTGGTTGATTACGCTATTTCAATGGGCCACAGAAAAATCGCTTATATACATGGTGTTGATTCATCGGTTACAAAAGCCAGAATGACTACCTTCTATAAGAAGATGGAAGAGTATGGAATCACAGTTCCAAGCGAATACATTGTGGAATCTCCTTATCGAGATACTCATGGAGCATACGAACAAACATTGAAGTTACTTGAATTGGAAGACAGACCAACATGTATCTTCTATCCTGACGACTATGCTTCCTACGGTGGACTGAGAGCCATTGCAGAGAAGGGCCTGAAGGTTCCAGATGATATTTCAATTGTTGGTTTTGACGGAATCAGAGTGGCCAGACACATTAGACCAAGGCTTACAACTTACAGACAAAATGTTGACGAGCTTGGCGTACTGGCAGCCAGAAATCTTATCGATTTAATCGAGAAGCCAAAGACAACTTTAGTACAGCAGATTATGGTTAAAGGCAAACTCCTTGAAGGAGACACTCTTAAAAAACTTAATTAGGCATTAGGTTGAATTATCAACTAAAATAAATGCATGTCACAAACAACCAAAACGTGCCTAGCACGAAAAAAATTGGGAGGAACAGAAAGATGAAAAAAAGATTAGTAAGTCTGCTCACAGTAGCAGCGATGACAGCAACTATGTTTGCTGCATGTGGCAACACAGACACAGCATCTACCGATGCAAGTGCGGGTGATGGTGCTAAAGCTGGCGAAACAGCAACAGCCGAAGGTGGAGCAGTAGAGCTTCCAGAAGACACAGGTAAAACTCTTAACATCCAGGTTTGGAATGAGGAGTTCAAGAGCCGTGTAACAGATCACTATCCAGGATATGAGGAAGTTGATGCCACACATGGTAAGATTGGTGATGTTGATGTAGTTTGGACAATCACTCCTAATGAGAACAACGCATACCAGAATCATCTTGATGAGCAGTTAACAAACCAGGAATCAGCATCAGCTGATGACAAGGTAGATATCTTCCTTGTAGAGGCAGATTACGCTCTTAAGTATGTTGACACACCATATGCAATGAAGTTATCAGATCTTGGTATTACAGATGCAGATCTTGCAGATCAGTATACATATACACAGGACATCGTAAAAGACTCAGAAGGAAACATTAAGGGTTCTTCATGGCAGGCATGCTCAGCTGGTCTTATCTACAACAGAGAGGCAGCTAAGGAAATCATCGGTTCTGATGATCCAGCAGACGTTCAGGCAGCAGTAGCTGACTGGGATAAGTACAACGAGACAGCTGAGAAGGCTGCAGAGGCAGGATACACAATGTGTTCTGTAAATGATACTTATCGTGTATACTCTAACAACGTATCTTCAAAGTGGGTTGGTGATGACGGAAAGGTTGTTATCGACAAGAACATCGACAAGTGGATCGATGATTCTAAGAAGCTTGTAGATTCAAAGGCAGAGGACACAGATGATCTTTGGTCAGATGACTGGGCAAAGGGTAAGACTTCAAAAGGAAAAGTGTTCTGCTACTTTGGACCAGCTTGGTTCTTTAACTTCTGTCTCGATGCTGAAAAGGATGGCACAATCGCTCACGATGGTGGTTGGGGATTCTGTGAAGGTCCACAGTCTTACTTCTGGGGTGGTACATGGATGTGTGCTGCAGCAGGAACAGATAATCCAAACCTTGTAAAGGAACTTATCCTTACAATGACAACAGACAAGGCTGTTCTTAAGGAAATTGCAACAGCAGATTCTGATTGCGTAAACAGCAAGTCAGTTCTTGCAGACCTTGCAGGTTCAGATGAAGGTAACATCGCACTTCTTGGCGGACAGAACCCATATGAGGAACTCGCTAAGGGCGCTGACAAGATTGTACTTGATAAGCTTTCAGCTTACGATCAGGGATGTAACGAAGAGTTGCAGAAGGCTATGAAGAACTACTTCGAAGGCAATGCAACAAAGGATGAGGCACTTGACATGTTCAAGAAGGCTATTAAAGAGAAGTATCCAAACGTTACCACAGATTAATTAAAAAGTTATTTGGGGGCACATGGGAGAGCCTGTGTGCCCCATATTTAAGGATTAAGGGAGCACTTATGAACAAGAAAAGCAAAGTAGTACGCTATAATAAGTGGGGATACATTTTTTTGATACCTTTCGTAGTAGCTTATTTGGTATTCCAGATGGTTCCATTGGTATCAACGGTTTATAATTCATTTTTTGAGAATTACCGTGCAGGTTTAATGCAGATTGGACCTAACTATATTGGCTTTGAGAATTTCAAAACAATTATTACAAACGGCGATTTGCCAACATATTTACAAAACACACTTATAATGTGGATCTTGGGCTTTATTCCACAGATTTTACTTTCATTATTATTGGGGGCTTGGTTTACAGATCCATCATTAAGATTAAAATGTCAAACTTTCTTCAAGACTGTTATTTATTTGCCTAATTTGATTATGGCATCCGCATTTGCAATGTTATTCTTTACATTGTTTGCAGACAGTGGCCCAGTCAATTCGATTCTTATGCAGATAGGTGTGCTTAGTCATGCTTATAAGTTTATGAGTCATGTATGGTCAGTGCGTTCATTAGTCGCAACTATGAACTGTCTAATGTGGTTTGGAAATACGACTATTCTTCTGATGGCAGGTATGATGGGTATTGACCCATCCCTTTATGAGGCGGCACAGGTAGATGGGGCTACCTCCACTCAGATTTTCTATAAAATTACATTACCGCTTTTGAAGCCAATTCTTATCTATGTTATGATCACTTCTCTTATCGGTGGATTACAGATGTTTGATGTTCCACAGGTTTTGACAAACGGAACTGGTGATCCAATGCGTTCTTCAATGACATTAATTATGTACTTGAACAAGCATCTGTTTAGTAAGAATTACGGCCTTGGTGGTGCTCTTTCAGTATTTATGTTTATTATCACAGGTATTCTTAGTTTGATAGTATTCAAGTTTACTGGCAAAGAAGACAAGGATGGACGCTAAGGTCTAAACGGATATAAGTAAGTAGTAGAGAGGATAATAATATGGCAGCAAATACAAATGATATTGCTGGACAGACAAGCAAGGGCGCATCTGTTCACGCCAGAAGATTACTATCATATTTAGTATTGATTATAGTAACTTTTTTATGCCTGTTCTGGTTCTACGTGCTGTTTATTAACGCAACTAGAAGTCACTCAGAACTTAGTGCAGGATTTACGCCAATACCAAGCACGCATTTTATAGATAACTGGATTAGTTTGAAGAATGGAACACAGCCAGTATTTACTGGTATGCTCAACTCATTATTTATAGCTGTAGCAACAGCGGCATTGGCTACATATTTTTCAACAATGACAGCATATGCTATTCATGCCTATGAGTTTAAAGCTAAAAAGGCAATGTTTACATTTATTCTCATGGTTATGATGATTCCTACACAGGTTACCGCTCTTGGTTTCCTGCAGTTAATTGGCAAAATTGGACTGGACAATAATGCAGCTGCACTTATCGTTCCAGCAATTGCATCTCCAGCTGTATTCTTTTATATGAAGCAATACATGGATTCTACACTTCCTCTTTCATTGATTGAGGCAGCCAGAATCGATGGCTCTGGAGAGTTTAGAACATTTAATCAAATTGTAGTACCACTTATGAAGCCAGCTATTGCTGTTCAGGCGATATTTAGTTTCGTAACAAGCTGGAACAATTACTTCACTCCAGCGCTCGTACTTCATGATGATGCGAAAAAAACACTTCCTATATTAATAGCACAACTTAGAAGTGCTGATTTCCTTAAGTTTGATATGGGACAGGTGTACATGATGATTGCGTTCTCTATTTTCCCAGTAATCCTTGTGTACCTCATTGTTTCACGTCAAATCGTAGGTGGCGTAACATTGGGTGGTGTAAAAGGATAAGCAGACGAGAGGGACCCTCTTAGTGGGTTTTCCCGTTGCTGATTATGTAATACTAAAAGACTTGACAGACTTATGTCGCTGTGGTATAGTTTGCTAGCGACTAAGAAAGCAGGTCTTTTTTTTATGCTCTTTTTTCGCCTCGTCAAATCGTTCGCTATGACGAGTGAGTATAAAGGGACCAGAGTAGAAATTTTACGGAGGTGGAAGTTGTGCGCACAAAAATAACATTAGCTTGCACAGAGTGCCAGCAGCGTAATTACAACATGACAAAAGACAAAAAGACACACCCTGACAGAATGGAAACAAAGAAGTATTGCAAGTTCTGCAAGAAACACACATTGCACAAAGAGACTAAATAGTCGATTGGAGGTGCGAATATGGCAGAGGAAAAGAATACTAAGTCAGGACGTTTCGAGGGACTCAAGACAGAATTTAGCAAGATTGTCTGGGCAGATCCTAAGGACGTATCAAAGCAGACAACAGCAGTTGTTGCTGTGTCAGTAGTTGTAGCTGTGATCATTATCGTTTTAGATACAGTGATCAAGCAAGGTGTAAATTTCCTAGTAAATATGTAAGATGGAGGCATCGCGTATGGCAGAGGCAAAGTGGTATGTAGTTCATACTTACTCAGGCTATGAGAACAAAGTCAAGACAAACATTGAAAAAGCAATCGAGACACAGAAGCTCGAGGAACAGATACTTGATGTACGAGTACCTATGGTTGAAGTTACTGAGACTAAGGATGGCGTTAAGAAGCAAGTTTCTAAAAAGATGTACCCTGGTTACGTTCTTATTGAGATGATTATGAATGATGAGACATGGTACGTTGTCAGAAACACTAGAGGTGTTACAGGCTTCGTTGGTCCTGGAAGCAAACCAGTGCCATTGTCAGAGGCAGAGGTTAAGGCTTACTTACTAGGTGACAACACTGAAAAGGTCAACGTTGAGGTTGACTTCGAGGTTGGTGATACCCTTAGTGTCATCGATGGTACCTGGAAAGATACTGTCGGCGTCGTTAAGTCTATCAACGCCAAAAAGCAGACTGTTACAATCAGCGTTGAGATGTTCGGACGTGAGACACCAGTTGAGATTGATTTCACGGACGTACGCAAAATGGATTAAAATTAGCACGAATGTGCTGATACAGATTTGCAGGAGGAATAGGATATCATGGCAAAGAAAATTGAAGGCTATATCAAGTTGCAGATTCCAGCAGGCAAGGCTACACCAGCCCCACCAGTTGGTCCAGCGCTTGGTCAGCACGGTATAAACATCGGTGAGTTTACAAAGCAGTTTAATGCAAAGACAGCTGATATGGGAGACACAATCGTTCCTACAGTAATCACTGTTTATGCAGACAGAAGCTTCAGCTTCATTACAAAGACTCCACCAGCTGCAGTTCTTATTAAGAAGGCTTGCAAGATCCAGAAGGCAGCTGGTACACCTAATAAGACAAAGGTAGCAAAGATTACAAAGGCTCAGGTTAAGGAAATCGCAGAGACAAAGATGCCAGACCTTAACGCAGCAACAATCGAGGCTGCTATGAGCATGATCGAGGGAACATGTAGATCAATGGGCGTTGAGGTTGTAGACTAATTACAGCTTAGCGAAAACAACGTTCTTACTATTAACGAATGAGTGGGAGAGCATAAGCTCGATGAACCACAGGAGGTAAACATGAAAAGAGGAAAGAAATACGTTGCAGCTGTTAGCTCTTACGATAAGTCAGCTGCATTCGAACCAGCAGAAGCAATCGCTCAGGTAAAGAAGAATGCTACTGCTAAATTTGATGAGACAATTGAGGCTCATATCAGAACTGGTTGTGACGGACGTCACGCAGAGCAGCAGATCCGTGGTGCTGTAGTACTTCCACACGGAACAGGTAAGACAGTTAGAGTTTTAGTATTCGCTAAGGGTGCTAAGCTTGACGAGGCTCAGGCTGCTGGTGCTGATTTCGTTGGTGGCGAGGAACTTATTCCAAAGATTCAGAACGAAGGATGGTCTGATTTCGATTCTGTAGTTGCTACTCCAGACATGATGGGTGTTGTTGGTCGTCTTGGTCGTGTACTTGGACCTAGAGGATTAATGCCAAACCCTAAGGCTGGTACAGTAACAATGGATGTTGCTAAGGCTGTTGAAGAAATCAAAGCAGGTAAGATTGAGTATAGACTTGATAAGACAAACATTATCCATGTACCTATCGGAAAGGCTTCTTTCACAGAGGAGCAGTTAGCGGACAACTTCCAGACTCTTATGGACGCTATCAACAAGGCTAAGCCATCAAGCTTAAAGGGTCAGTACATTAAGAGCATTTCACTTGCTCCTACAATGGGACCTGGCGTTAAGATTAACGTGGCAAAGGTTTCTAACTAATTGTTGACAATCCAATATACATAATGATATAATGCACAAAGTTGTTGCCGAAGACAGCAGGTGGCGCAAGCCGTAAAGAGTTATCTCTACCAGCCGAGGACGATTAAGTATTTATCGAATTACTTACCCTCTATGTCTTTGGACATAGAGGGTTTTTTACTTATCCTCATATAAGCAACACTATAAATTATAAGGAGGAAACATTCGTGGCAAAAGTTGAATTAAAGCAGCCTATAGTTGACGAGATCTCAGAGCAGATTAAAGAGGCATCTTCAGTAGTAGTAGTTGATGCTCGTGGACTTACAGTTGCAGAAGACACACAGTTACGTAAGCAGCTTCGTGAAGCAGGCGTTACATACAAGGTATACAAGAATACACTTATGAAGCGCGCTTTCGAAGGAACTGACTTTGCACAGCTCGACGACGTTCTTGAAGGACCTAGCGCAATTGCTGTATCAAAGGAAGATGCTACAGCTCCAGCAAGAGTTCTTGCTAAGTTTGCTAAGACAGCATCTAACCTTGAGATTAAAGCAGGTGTTGTTGAAGGTACATTCTATGACGCAAAGGGTATGGCTGCAGTAGCATCAGTACCAAGCAGAGAGGAGCTCCTTTCAAAGTTACTTGGAAGCTTACAGTCACCAATTTCAAACTTCGCTCGTGTTCTCAATCAGATTGCAGAGCAGGGTGGTGCAGCAGAAGCACCTGCAGCAGAGGAGGCAGCTCCTGTAGAGGAAGCTCCAGCAGCAGAGGCAGAGGCACCAGCAGAAGAGCCAGCTGAGGCTCCAGCTGAAGAAGCAAAAGAAGAGTCAGCAGAATAATTGCTGAACAAGATTTAATTAATTATTTGAATTTTAAATTTTTTAATGGAGGAAAATAATCATGGCAAAGATGACAACAGAAGAGTTTATCGCAGCTATCAAAGAGCTTAGCGTATTAGAGTTAAATGACCTTGTAAAGGCATGTGAGGAAGAGTTCGGCGTTTCTGCAGCAGCAGGCGTTGTAGTTGCAGCAGCAG
>JAILGH010000053.1 GCA_024697025.1 Pseudobutyrivibrio sp. | reverse complement strand
GCTCTAACAGATAGCGGTATCTCTATTGGAAACACTGGAATAGATTTTCCATACACATCATTTACCTCAAGCACAATATCCTTTGCATAGTTCGTGCGATTATCTACCATTGTCAGTAAGATTCCCTCTATCTCTAGACTTGGATTAAGTCTTCGCTTTACTGTGTAGATTGTTTTAATGAGCTGCTGCAATCCTTTTACTGGAAGATAAGCTGCCTGTACTGGTATTAACACCGTATCTGCACAAGCTAATGCATTTACAGTCATGATTCCTAGTGATGGCATACAATCAATGATAATGTAATCATAATCATCTCTTACTGAATCTATATATGACTTTAGAACTAACTCTCTACTCATTGTGTTCACTAAGGATATCTCTACTGCTGATAGCTCTATGTTAGATGGAATCAAATCTACTCCATCCTTATACTTGAGCACAGCATATCTCTCCTCGATATCCTCTTCATTTACAACCCTGGCTATAATATCTACCAAGGTTTCCTGTAATTTATCTGGGTGTTGATTGCCTAAACTGATTGTTAGACTTCCTTGAGGATCTGCGTCTATAAGAAGTACCTTCTTTCCTTCCTCAGCAAGACCAGTTCCTAAATTGACAGCGGTAGTTGTCTTTCCTACTCCGCCCTTTTGATTTGCGATTGCGATTACCTTTGCCATAGCTTTTCTCCTTTTCTTTGATGATTTCATCAACAAAAACACAAGTTATGGAAGGCTGATTTAGATGTTTAAACAATAAAAAAGCACTCTCTAAGTTTCCTTAGAGAATGCTTCTATCATACATATTAATCCTGTACGTATGGCATAAGTGCAACGTGACGAGCTATCTAATAATAAGAATGCTTTCTCACGTATTATCGGTAACTATGCCCCCAACTCGTAAATGATTTTAAGCATTATAATGTACTATCAGTCATTATAAATCCTAAAAAATAGGTCTATAAATATGTACTTTCATTATATATATGTCCGAATAAAGAGCTCCTTCTAAAAAACCTTCCATTTTGCAGATAGATTCTGCATCGCTTCCTTCTTCTTTTCATCAGTGCATTCAGCGTATACTTCCATAGTGGTTTTGATGTTCTTATGGCCCATTACACTCTGAATTACTTTTAAATTAGTTTCGTTCTCACAAAATCGAGTACAGAAGGTGTGTCTCAGATAGTGACATGAGAAGTGTGGTAGCAACTCTGGCTCTCTTCGCTCTCTGGCAGCTCGTACCTCTTCCTTCATATTATAAGCTTCTGTGATACGTCTGATAGCCGCATTGATATTCTGCTCTGATAGAACATTACCTAGTTCATTCTTAAAAATGAAACCACTCATTCCATCTATCTCTGTTTCATTGAAGCCTGTCTCACACTGTTCCTTGTACACTCTATCAAACGCTTCGTATACCTGATCCAGCATCGGAATTGTTCTAATACCCGCCTCAGTCTTAGGAAGTGATACCGTCATTCTTTCCTTTTTGTTGAATCGACTTTTCTTGGCTCTAACCAGTGCGTGATTAATGCTAATCATTCGATTCTCCATATCGATATCTTCCCAGCGAAGCCCTATAAACTCACCACAACGACAACCAGTACCCAATAATACTGTAAAAGCGGGTACCCAATGATCAAATATTGGATGACCATCAATGAAATCCATAAAAGCCTTCTGCTGGTTGATAGTAAGAGCATTTCTAACACCCTTATTCTTACCAAGCTCAGCTGACATCTCATGATAAGCATCATTACATGGATTACTTCTTATTATTTCATCCCTAACTGCCATCTGAAATGTAGGATGCAAACAGCAATGTATGGTTCCTACTGTATTAGGCTTTATCTTGTCATCCTCGACTAGCTGCTGATAGAACTTCTTAACATCAGAGAACTTGATATCGCCAATCAACCTTTCACCAAAGCCTTTTCTAACATGAGCATTATACATAAGCTCGTAGTTTGTCTTGGTTGTTACTCGAAGATTGGTCTTTACTGCCATGTATCTGTCGAATGCCTGGTTAACTGTAACATGTCCTCTTATATAATTATCAATCCCATCTAGCTGGTCTCGTTTGATTTCATCTTCTCGCTCACGCAGCTTCATCAAATCTACTGAATAAATAGTCCTGCGCTTTTTACGTGAGTCTAGGTAAGTGTACAGATAGCGACCTTCTTTAGGTCTATATTGTTCACCTGTTCTAAGTACTCTTCCTTTATTATCCTTTCTGGCCTTTGCCATAACTGCCTCCTTCTTACGATAAGAAAGAAGCTCCTGCCTTAGCTATTCTGAATAAACCTTTTCAAGTCCCTCCAAAATAACCTGTGTCTTTGTTAATGATTTCTGTTTGGAATATGCTTCTAAGCGAGAATACTGTTCCGCTGTTAAACGAAGCGTCACTATTTTGTTCTTAGGGTCATCAGCCTTTGGCCTTCCACCCTTGTTCTTTTCCTCGCTCATCAATATTCCTCCTACAACAAATATTATAGTTTTTGTAATACAATAACGCAAGAGTTTCTTTCTATAATCTAAATGATTCCAAATACTGCTCGAATACCTCTGTGTTCACTAAACAAAGCTTATCCAGCTTATATACAGCGCCTGCGTCATGAGCCATTCTTTCAAACTTCTTTTGGCACATCGAGTACATTTCTGCACCTTCTTTATATCTAACAAACTTCTTGTTTTTAAGTTCCTGATCCATCTGCTATACCCCCTGTACCTTTGAATATCTCACGCTTGTAAATGCTATTACATTCGCTTTTATTTCCTTCTTAATTCTTCTAACTCTCTGGTATGCTGATTCATACTGAATGCCTCGCTCGTCTGCAATGGCTGTTAAATCCTTTTCCTTTAATAGGAAGCTTTGAATCAACAACATGTCATTCTCCTTCAGCTGCTGCATCTGGCTGTTAAACAATTCAAAATCTCTTCGCATCTGTCTAAGTACTGCTGCATCTCTCATGAATTCCTCATCATGATCCGTATCATCTAGCACTCCATCTGAGAAATCACATGCTATAATTGCGTCTCTTAATGAGACATTTCTAATAGCTTGGTTTGCTGTACGGTCACTATGAAAACCTCCACCTTGAACACGTACTCCTAAATCCCCTCTGTCTTCCCTACGATTGAAGTCTTGCTCTTCCTCAATCATGTACACTAATCCTTGTGTATAGCTCTCAATTATTCCTGTAAATCTCGAATAATTCTTACAGATATAATCCACTCTTTTCTCAGGTGTTAACCCTGCATATTTCTCTAATACATTAGCCTCAGCCATACTCTTATTCCTCCTATTGAATCTGATGTATGTCTTTGGCAAACCGGTTTGTCCTCTTGACTTCTTAATAATACCTAGTAATACCTCGTGATTCGATGTATAAACCGACAACAAAAGGTTGTCGCTATGACAACCTTGTAAGTAACTTTATTTGCTCCAACGCTAACTGCTGCAATTCTGGCGATAGTCCTTCCATTATCTGCACCACCTGATTAATAGTTTCATTCTCTTCCTTCTCTCCATTTAATAAGTAATCAATTGTCGTTCCCAATACTCTAGCCATTTCACTAAGGATATCTGCTGATGGCATTCTACGGTTATTCTCATAAGAAGATATTGTTGCCTTATTTTCTAGATATAGAGCTTCTGCTAACTGTTCCTGTGTCATATTGTTTTGCTTTCTTAAGGCTTTAATTCTTTTTCCAAATGTCTGTGTATTCAAAAAATCCTCTCTTCCCGGCTAATAACCAGGAAAAGAGGATTCTTTTCTTGTCTCTATATTCAATTGAAGGCACATAGGAAAAGCTCCAGCGATTGCTGGTTATCTTTCCCATGTGTCCCTAGGATTACGATTAACGTCTCCTTATATCATGGGGCCTTCATTCAATTTTAATTTAGTGTCGCGTGGGTTAAATAAAAACCCTAAATTCATTATCCATTCTTTCTAGAAGCATCTGTTCTGTATACTTCTTCAAAGTTGATACCTTTTTGCAGGTATGACATTTCAATGTGATGTTTGGTAAAACCGGGGCTAGTGGCTTACCAACTGCATTGTATGTCAGACCCATAGATTTCTTGCATTTCTTGCAATGAATCTTAATCTCTTGCATTCCATAACACCCTCCTTTTGAAGTTGTAATCTCCCTTGTCGTCCCGCAAAAGCAAACAAGAACACCCGTTTGCTTTTATGGTTTAATTATAGAAAAATAGGGTGTGTATTACAAGTCCATCCTAGTGGACTATGACGATTTATTGGACTTGATTTTAACCATATAAATCTTCAAAATCTACCTGTAAATATGCCAATAGTCTTTTAACTGTACTGACTTTAGGATCTGCTCCCTCTGCTGATTCCATGGCAATTATAGTTTTCTTATTTAGCCCCACTTCATTGGCTAGCTGCTCTTGAGATATCCCAGCAGCTTCCCTTATATCTCTTAAATTCGATTTATAATGTTCCATAACTCTCCTCAAATATTATATTTATAGGAAAAACAATTTATTATCTACCTGTCCGGCTGGCACATAATCAAGATTTTTACAAATTTTATCTGCATAACCTGTCGTTATTGGCAAGCGCATTTTTTGTGTAGAACCTACGTGCAATTGTGTTAAGTATAATACTTGCTGAATTGCCTCTGGCATTGATATAGAACCATGGCTCTTCTCCAATAATAACGGATTCGGTGAACCCTTCTTTTTTTTCATCACGGTAGTTACCAAATATGCTGTTTTATCATTATATATACACATTCCGGTCGTTGGATTCATGTTAGGTACTTCTTCATCAAGCATTTTACTACTTATATTTTTTCTAACTTCAATTATTGAGTACTCTATACCTTGGGCAGCAAAATAATTCTCGTACCATTTTTCATCTTCATTATTAAATCCATCTCTATGTATAACTATATTTTTAGGTTTACTTCCATATGTATCTTCATATGAGAAAAGTACTTGATCAAAGATATCTTGCAATATCTCCGTTGTAATCTTTTCTCCCTGCTGAGGTGTTCGCGGTTTAAAAAATCCCATTAATCTTCCATATTTATCAAACATTACTGAACAAGCAGGAAAATGTATACCCTTTTCAACTTTTGCGACATCTAGACCTACAAAACAATCAACATTGCCTGGCATTTTATCTACAACCCATGGAATTCCTCCTGTCTTTCCTAATATTCCCAATACAATATTATGCAAATACCATTTAGAACCATTTTTACCGTTTTTGGCATCCATTACAAACTTCTTTGCTGTTTTCATAGTTATCATTTGAGATGGAATATTATGCTCTGCCCAAACGGACTTGAATGGATTATACGGATTTTCATCATCCATTTGATCTGGAACAAGTGCTATAACAATATCAACTTCTTCTTGCTTGATTAATTCACGCGCTGCTCTCTTATAGTCAGTTATACTTCCTAACTTGTAATCTTTTGAAATGTCCGTTCCTTTTTGTATATTTATTAAACCTTCTTTAATCCAATTATCCTTTTTACCGTGATAACAGCCTTTTACGGCAAATAAATAAATCTCATTAACAACTTGTATTAAAAGATCTCGTTCACCCATTGGATATACAAATCCCAACTTAAGCGTTTTCTTTGTAGGTTGGTAAAACCCATGATAAAATATCTTTTGCTCTTCACCACATGAAATTGTTTTTCCATCCCCACACAATAGTTTCGGTAAATCTACTATTGCTTTTCTATATCCTAATCTATACGGCTCACAGCAATTTTCTTCAAAGCTAAGATTATCTAACTCCTCTAGGCAGCCAATATCTTGTATAAATGCTTTATCTAATTCTATTCTCTCTTTCATGTCTCTTTTTACTAAATCCTCAATTCTCATTGAGAAATTAGAATCTATTTCACTTAGTTTCTCTCTTGTAATGATAGGTCTAAGTGCCTGAGGATAATATGAAATATCATTATTACCGTTATTTGGTTTGACTTGTACTACTGGAGTTTCATCTGGTAAATCCATAACCTTTACGCCCTCACCTTTTTTTATATAGTAATCCTTTAGACTAGAACCAAAACTCAGATTATCTACAACTGTTTTATCCCAAACATCTACAACTACACCAGTCTGGCTGAAATATGCCCAATCATTTTTTATCTGATAACCTATTACATTCTTTCCTTTGTTAAGCAAATCCATTATTGTATCTTTACATCTAAATTCTGATACAGTATTAATCCACAAATATATCTTGTTATCATCTCCAATGTTTACACGAATTTTATATCCTCGCTCTAGTTGTATACTTCCATCATCGGATTTAATTAGATTCCAATTTCCCTTTATATCTTTAAACCATCCCGAAGAAATATTATATTTAGTCGAATACTTTTTGTATTTTCCATTTACTAGTATTGTACTAAGCCTATTGCGTATTAGGGTCTTTATATATTCTTCATACACTTTCTTGTTTTCATGAATTTCCAGTACAGTAATTCCTTCATACTCTAAAGAAAAATCTGCATTTTCAGGTATATTTTCTATTTGCTCTAATGAAAATATTTTTTTACCATTTTCATAAACACCATTATTAATATTATAATTCGCCAGCTTTTTACAAGCCCCTCTAATTACCTTAAACGGATTCTCTTCCAACTTAAATGACTTTAAGCTATAAGTATGAAATCCTATAGGTTTGATTGTTTTGTTCGATTCGAAAACTTCTAATTTAAAATTTGTACTCATTTTCCACTCTCCTGTTTTATAAGCTCCGTATTTTCAGTGCTTTGCGGTATATTAAGTCCTTAATATTGTACAGCAAGACCATTTTACTATTTTTCGTTTTTCCTGCATACCCCATTCCTAACACATTTTTACATATACAATAATAAAAAATGAAGTGCCCTATAAAAAGGACACTTCAAAATAAAGCAGTATTCTATTCTTTTCCACTTGGAACCTTAATATTTTTCTGAGGATAACCTACCATACCATAATCTATATATTCTCCATCATAATTAATTAAACACAGAATAATCCTGGCAATAATTCTATCATATATTTCACTTTGTAATATCTGATTTTTATAACTATCAATATCATAACTAATATTTCCATGTGCAGGTCTATTTCTTGCTGCCATAGCTTTTCTTTCTTCTTTACCAACAGGCATATTTATACCAATGAAAAAGTTTTCAAATCTTTCTGTTACTGACATCCTATTAATATTTCCTATCGAATCCAGCATTCTCTGTTCATACCCTGTATCTTTAAATTGCTCTATAACCAACTCTTTTACTGGCTTGATGCGTTTATTAAATTCCGCTTTTTTTATTAACACAGTATCTTTATTTTTCTCTATATTCTTATACCATTGCCGAATTAATTCCTCTAATGCACCAGCCAGAATTGGCAAGTCATATGGTTTAAGTATTCCTTTAGCGTACCAATAGCTTAGGAAAAAAGATTTTAAATTCAACTTATTATATATTTCTTCAAATGAATCTAATTGCTTTTCTATAATACTTATAAAATCTTTTACATTTCTATATGTATGTTGTATAGGCGGTGTAGGCGACTTAGAACATAATTCTCTTATATCAAGCCCTAAGTTGTTTGGGGCCTCCATAACAAATCCTATTTTATTGCCCTGACCGTCATAGCTGCTTTCACCTATATATATTAGTCTTTTCCCTATAATAAAACTTAAATAGTCATGAATGATTCCTCTCTCTTCTTCACTAGGGATTCTTCCATACTTTTGATTATATGTAATACTTATATTATTGCTCCAGTCTGGGCCGTATCCTGCACCAACAAGTTCAATATCAAATGCTGTATCTTTATATTTAATATGCGCAAATCTGCCATAGTGACTTGTTTGATTCAACTTATCATCATTCTCAAATTCTAGACTTCCCCATGTTCCTTTTATTACTTGACTTATCTCATACTCGTATTTCTCATTTCCTAATATGATAAAAGTTGTATTGTTACTACCATTAATAAACCACTCTTTTAAAACCATAGTTTCCTTTGACGAGTCACAACCTTCAATATGGTAGCAATCCAAATAATACTCCACCTTTTCTTCACTAAATGAATCACCTCTATAAATACATGGGGTTAATTCTATGTTATAACTTTCATATACGTGTATCTTTAGCGTTCCTGGATTAATAAATTCTCCAAGTTCCAAATTATCATTTGCGCTTTTCCACTCAACTTCCTTCTCTGTATTTTGACTCCTATCCCTTTTACAAGTGACTTTCAAATTATAATTTTCATCTCTACATACCCTTATTGATGAAATAAGATTTACAGGAATATCATTCAAATTTTCTTGCTCAATTTCTTCTCCTGAATAAACATTATAGTTTTCTAATACATTTTCCTCCCATAATAATTTGTCTACTACAGACCTTTTCATACATTATCCTCCTGTGAAATCGTTTTCTAATATTTTATTTCATTCATTTATTGTGCCTTTCAATTATGTAATCTATATATAATTCAACTGCTTGTAAATATTCCTCCGGAACTTCGTGAATCTTTTTTTCTAACTCCTTTATTCTTGCCTGATATGCAAGTTCTTTAATCTGTCCATTTTCTGTATCTTTACATGCATCAAATCCACCTTCTGCAGCTAGTTCAAATATAATGTCTTCCACATCGTGTAAGTATTTATCAAGGTACTTTAACTGCTCCTCATTAAAGCCTTTGTTTTTCTCCCACTTATATTCTGGAATTGTACATTCTATCGAATTAAATCCCGATTCTACTGGCTGCTCAAAGTACACCTTCACAGTATTATCAGCTGTCAATTCTGTATGTACAACTTCAATATCATCGTCAATCGTCATAAATGGATATATTGCCATTTACTCTTCCTCCTGATTTTCATCATCGTCTACTTCTGGCTCAATTAAATCATGTACTTCCAATATTGCAGTTCCATTTTCTATTTCTTCAATAATCTTCTCTAAATGCTTTATATTACTCTCTGAATAAAATGGATCATTTGGGTCATAATCATCTGCTATTATCTCTCCACCAACGTCTTGACCCCAATCCATTTCTTCACACTCACCTATATCCTCAGGAGTTATTTCCACAAACGGTTTTTTATAGAAATCCTCATACATCTCTTTTGTTGACTTCTGATTATTTTTATTCATAGCTTTTACTTCCTTCCAATAAATCTTTTAATTCTATCAATCACTCTGTGATACCAATGTGTCTTTCTTTCTGCTTCAACTGCTACAACACATGCCTCTTCCTCATCCTTGATTTTCTTTTGCTCCTCGCCCTCAAGATGTTTTTTCCAAGTATAGCTTTCAATGTAATGCAACATGTAAGTCATGTTTCCTTTACATTTTTGATTATGAAAACCATCCGTAATATATCTTTCAGTATCACTCAGCTTTACATAATTATTATGCCAAAGACTTACTCTATCTCCGACAGCACGTACCTGCCAAGTATCTTCTATACCATTTATAGTCATAACACTCATATCTTCTGCATGAAATGTCATTCCCATATCTACCATACGCTCCAACTCAGTCGTTGAAACTCTATACTTTTGAAAAAAGCCTGAACATGTAGGAATCTGCTTAGTATTAGGATAGCAGCCCATTCTTATTAGTAGTTTTCGCTTGCATTTTCTGCAAAGAATATAACCATCTGGAACTTCTGGACTTCCCATAAATTTCTCGTCTGGAATGGAATCGAGAACCTCACATTCCTTGTCATGAAGCTGTCTAGATCCATCTCTATTTGATGAATAAAAAAATATATTCTTAGGATTGTCCAACTTACTTTGCCTAGCTCTTTTTAATTCTGTCTGCTTTGGCTGCTCCTGCTTTCTTATTTTCAGCTTGATTTTTCCACCCTGGATATAAGGTTCATGATTGTAATCCCTTAGTACTCTTAATTCCACAATATCCTCTGGCTTTTCAATCCCATGCTCCTTGCAGTATTCTGGATTATTCTCTATTCCGATAGCAATGCTTTTCCTAAGATACCTCCAATATTTATTGAATATATCATCCTTAATATAAATATTTTTATTAGTAGGCCAATACAACGCAGGTACAACCTCTATCATTCCTTCAGCATGCGAATTAATAGTAATAAGTCCTACATCAACTGCTTCCTGACATACTCTTCCATAGTTAGGGATGGTACTTCTATTCTTTGTATAAACAATAAGTGGAAACTCATAAAGCTCCTCTCCCCACGCATAATCATCTATGTTTGTAAGTTTATACTCTATATCTTTAAATAATTCAGCATATAGAACCTGCTGACTCATTGCGCACATAGTCAATTCTCCATTCTAGGATTAATTAAAAATATCTAACTGTCCTTATATTTTATCAAGCAAACATAACCTAATCACTGAACACGTAGTTCACTTTGGACCTACAATTTTCCCTTCTTCATCTAAACACTCTTCGAAATTTATTGGTGGATTCACATTTTTACACATCATCCTTAACCATTTTTCAACTGCGTCATCTGATTCTCCCCATGGAAAGAATATTTTCGCTTTCTCTGCTCCTATCACATCTGCTAGATCTGCTTCATACAACTCCATCAATGCAAACATAACATCAAATGGCGCAACACGCTCTCCTGCTTCGTAATAATATATGGTCCTATCAGAAGCGATTTCTAGATATTCACATACCTCCTCAACAGATAATCCCTTTTTCTTTCTAAGTTTTCTTAAGTTCTTTCCTATAGTCTTTAAGTCATAGTTTGGTCTTGTTACTTTTTTCATAATGAATACCCCTTCCTAACTACCCGTGGGCACTTTTCTAATTATAGGGTACAAAAAAAGGAGTCCTATAAATAGGGCTCCTTGAGATTTGTACGATTAACTGCAATATCTACCCGCATCGTTTAATCATTTAATCTTAAACTTATTTAAACTGTGAATTAATCCTTTTTTCAACTTTCATAGCGAAATATTTTTCCTGAACTTGTTCCTTTATTTTTACAACAATTTGAAATAGCGGTAGGCGTTACATTATTCTCTTTAGCTGCATCCGTCACACTTTCATACCTTTTTATCAATTGTCCATCTAATGAATAACACAGTATAGCTTTCTTTAAACTATCCTTCTTTGTTTTTTTTAGCTTATTAATGTTTATTTCTTTTGTATAGTTTTTATCATATGGAATAAACCCATATTTTTCACAATTTTTCAGGTACCTCAATGCAGTTCCGTGATGTATATTAAATACCTTCGCAATCTCTTTTGCTCCTATCGGCGCATGATTATTATAGTATTCACATACATCTTTTATTCTGTTTTCCTTTTCTTTCATTTCCTGCCTAGCATACCTGTATTTGCTATTATTGGAAAACTCATAATTATATTCACACCATCCTGCTTCCTCTCCAATATGAATATATCGTCGCGCTGTTGATGTTGCAATATGAAATATATTTGCTAAATCCTCTGGTAATATATTATTGTTTTTTGAATAATAATCACATACTTCCTTAGCAAAATTTGAAATTGCAAATTTATCTGCTTCATCCCAATTTACAACCTCTAACGAAAAATAGTTTGATAAGGCATCTATGATCTTTTCTTTTAAATAATCTTTTTTCGAAATTGTTGAGTCTATCCTTACAACCTCGATTCCTTCCTCTCTTGCTTTAAAATCTTTCCATCTATCTATTTCCTTTAATACTTTTGGTGAAATATTTTTATCCCTGCTTTTTCCGCTATGAAAGCCTCCATCCATTTCTACAATTAACTTATTTTCAGAATTCCATTCTAAATAAAAGTCAAACCTTCTTTTGCCCAACCATTTTGCTGTAAATTCATCTTTAAAATAATTTATTATATTGCAAGATAATAGTTGTTCACATACTGAATACATAAATTTATTTGGATAACTAAAACCATCTTTACAAACACATCCTATACTTCTAGTACGATATAAAGTATCAAGTGTCATTGTGTTCTTTTTTATTCTTCCACAATCAGGGCATATAAAATGAATTTTTGATGTATGATTTCCATGATAATATCTCTTCGCATCCTCTTTATTCTGAAAAAACGGTATCATCCATTTATCTGTAGTCGCTATATCATTAAAGCCTTCAACAACAATTAACCCCTTACACACTGGGCAACACCCTTTATTAGATATATTTCCCTCATTAATTGTATTTTCTTGTCCACATTTGTTGCACTGATATTTGTATGCTTTAGCCTTACCATTTTTGCTTTTTATTTGCTTTAATATAGTAATATCTGTGTCACCATCTTTTAACCTTTGCCCCTCATAATATTTATAATCATATGAAAGTACACCTGTCAATTTCGCAATCTTTCCATTGCCTAAATCAGCTGCAGTTATTCTCTTTTCTTGATTATTAATTCTTACTAATAAATTCCTATTTTCATATCCAATTATTACTAACACTCCCTCTACACCTTTATAACTATATCTAACACTAGAATTTTTTTCGGCAGCCTTTTTCCATGCATAGCCTCCTCTTACATCCCTGGGTATATCACACAAATCTACATAACCATTTTCGAAAGTTATTTTTGGATTAGAAAAACTTCTTTTAAATTCTTCTATTTTTTCTTCAGTATAATATTTTTTCCCATCTTTATCCTTAAATGGTACTAACTTTCCTGATTTCTCCCATTTAGCTAGTGTATGACGATCTACATTTATTATTTGGGATAATTCTGTTCGAGAATATCTTTCATTCATAGCCTATAATCAACCTTATCTAACAATATTCAAAAAGCGATTGTGGTACTCTACATACTACAATCGCCTTAAAACTACACCTTCAGAGTATCCACTTCGACACCTTCAGCTATATTATAATTTAATTCTATCTCTGGTTCTTCTGAAATTATCTCATCCAGCAATGGTTCCATTTGCTTTATCAGGTTAACAACAAGTGCATTACCCATCATAAATCTACGTTTATTAAGCGGCATAAGGACCTGTTCACCATCAACTAAGCAATCCTTAGTCCAATCTGAAGGAAAACCTTGAATTCTTTCCATTTCAACTGGTGTAAGAAGTCTTATTTTTCCAGTCTGCTTATCTCTAACAATATGGGTTGTTCTACTGAAACCGCCTTCAGAAGTAAGCATTGTTCTTGCCGGCTTATCATATTCATCGATCATTGGCACTGGACCTTCTGAAAAAACATATTCATGTCCAGTAGATGCTGTTCGATTAATCTTCTTTGCCCCTTTGATGTACTGCCATGTTTTACGCTGTTCTGGCTCAAGTGGCATTTTTGTTTCATCACTATGATGAATATCTGGACTCGTATAATAAAGCTTTTCCTCTGGAATAAAAAAGCTCTTATCAACTTCTCCATCCTCTAAAATATCACCAAGTGTAATCTGTTTTCCTTCATATTTAGGAAATGTTTTTAGTGTATATATTACTCCATCTTTCATTACTCCAGAATTTTCAAAATTAAAAGAAAAGGAGTCAGATAGGTCGCCTATTCCTATTGGTAAGTCACCAGATTTAATCTTCTTCCCATCAGTCTGATCTACCGGAAAACATTTAGCAAAGAATCCTTGCTCTTCTATAAGATGTGACATACTTTTACGTTTTAATTCTTCACCAAACATATTGTTATACTTAACTAAATGTTTGATACTGGCTGCATAGCTTGTGCTGTTTTTATATGCAAAAATAAAGGTTCTACGTCTTCTCTGTTGAAAACCATATTCTGCTGCGTTTATAACACGCCATTCTACGGTGTATCCTAAATCTCTAAAACAAGCAAGAATAATACCAAAATCTCTTCCTCGCTGTTTAGCTGGACTCTTAAGGAGTCTATCTACGTTTTCAAGCAAAACAAACGGAGCCTGTTTTGCCTCTAACATATCTCTAATATCCCACCATAGTACACCCTTTTTCCCTTCAAGTCCTTTTGATGTCGCTAATGATGAGGCTACTGAATAGTCTTGACATGGAAAGCCACCAACTAACAAACTATGCTCTGGTACTGTAGTTTTATCAACAGTATTGATGTCATTGTTTGTAGTATAATCTCCATTCTTATCTGGGCAATCACCAAATCTATTAACATAACAAGAATGCGCCCACTGAGTTTTCTTATCGGCTGGCTCCCATTGGCTAAACCAAACTGTTTCCCATTTTTCTTCTTTTTTTAAATCTTCTAGCGCATTTATATTATTTAGGCCACACCTAAATCCGCCCACTCCAGCAAATAATTCACATACTGTTTTTTCCACTGTTCTCTCCCTATATTACCTTGATCGAACATATGTGTGAACGATCGTTCGTTTATTATTTATATATTACATCATTTTTTCTGGCATGTCTAGATCAAAATATAATTATTTAAAGAAATCTTCATGAAGCTGAGAACAGATGTAAGTGTTATTAAGCCAAAAACATTGCTTTGTATACTCTCCACCCCCTGGTAAAGGATATGTATCTGCTGCATTTGCACCATGCGGTCTTACATGACTCACTCTATTCTCTGATGCATTTGGAAAATTATTACTTCGTCTTCCTCTATCATCAACAGTCACTTGCAATCCTGTTTTCAAAACATCCACAGTCTTTTCCCATACCGATTTAACATCTTTCTGTAAATCCTGATATGGTATGTTCCAAAATTGACATCCCTTCAACACAAGATTATCATTCTCATCAAATTTATATACTACAAACATAAATCTAGTCTGCTCCAGATATGTTCCAAATGTTGATTCTTCCCATGTTTCATTTACTAACTCTGTGAATTTAAATGTCGGAAAAGACATGCTTTCTTTTATTTTATTATTCTTTCCAATTCTAATAGTTTTTACTACAATATTAGCCTTTTCAAATTCCTCTGCTTTGTTACCTTTGATACCCAGTATTCTATATGCAAGTAATGCCTCTAAATTCTTTGGCTTTTTCTCCATCGATATTTCAAATCTACTGCATAAATCATCAACTGTATATCCAGAAAAAGCATCAATCTTTGCTTCTACAAAATCCTCAAATGAATCTACACTTGCGCTCTTTATGATAGGCTCAGCTTTTTCCTTACTAGGGATTACATAATTATTTAATACATAAGTCATATAAGAATTCTTATATGAAAAAGCTCTAGGCTTCGCAAGTTCATCACTAAAGGGTTGTTTCCTTCTATCTTCGGATGTTGCTGCTTTTGTAGCTGCACCTAAATATAAAGTATCTCCTTCCGACAATTCATGTGCCAAACCTGCCCTTATTTTTCCGACTATATAATCATAATCATGTTTTATTATTTTTAAATCCTGCTCTGGTGGAGTGAAAAGTTTTACAAAATTTATCTTGTAATCTAAACGTTTAGGTATTTCCTTCTGGTATAAGTAATATATCAAAAGGATTTTACCGCATTTATGCCATAGATGACTCTTCTCAAAAGACTCATTTACCACATTGAAATAATCAATCATAGTAAGAATCAGTCGCTCTTTTGCAACAAGAGCACCCTTTGAGTTTTCCTTACAAGGTGTAACTTTCAATTCGACACCAGCTTCATCAAAATCTGGATTTGAATCACTATTACAAGCATAATGGAAATATCGCTCTTCAAGAATTTGTCCAAGATTACCCTTATTCTTTTTATCTTCGCTTCCACGTTCACTAATGCTATTTGTTTCATCAGCATCTATGACTTCTTGAAATGTTTTTCCCAGCAATCCCTTAGCATATGCTTCAATAGCTGAAGCGCTTGATTTATCATACTTCCAACTTTCAACATTTGTATTTTCCATCTTCTAGATTACAAACCTTTCGAATTCGTCTTTACTAAGCTGTATACCACTCTTTGCAAGTCTATCACAACGGAAAGAATAGATTTTATCTACAGAATCTTTCTTTTCGGAATCAATCCCATAATGTAAAAGCCTATGGCAAACGGGACATAGACAAACAATATTTGCATATATATCTAGACTTTTATTAAAACTATCCTGATGTTTTAAAGGTAATGCGTGATGTCCTTCCATGTACTGTCTATTATTTGATTTTGAAATGAAGGTTTTATGATTAGGATTCAATTCGCAAACATATCCTGCTATTTCCATTGATTGTTTCTTTATAATCGAAGATCTAGCATAGGCTGTAAGCCTCTTCTCTACTTTTCCAGCGACAGGAACTTCAATGTCAAGAATTAGTAAGTCTTCCTTCTTATTTTCAAAGTCCTCTCCTTCTGCAAATCGCAGATAATTATTTAGGCCAGCACTATACATTTGATGTCCTCGTTTATCAAGAGCTACAAACTCTGGGTCATTATAGAGAAACGTTCGTATTTTCTCTAATTCATTGATATCCTGCACTTCAAAAATCGAATCTTGAAGTAACTCTTTACCGACCAAATATTTTGTTATATATCTCATTGCCTCGTCATAATGCTTAACAGTGCTATCAGAGACCTTCCTTACTTCCTTTAAATATTTTGTATAGTAGGTTTTTAATACATATGATTGCATCACAACCCCCTTGGTAAATTAAAATAGTTTTTCAAATATTAAATCCAAGTCTTCTTCTGGTGTGTAAACAGGTTCCAATTCTTGATTATCAATTGCGTCTAACATTCTCTGCTCTTTTAGCAATAGTCTTTCATATATTTCATTATCTAAAGAATAGACATCATTAAATAAATCATATTCATTTTGAATGAAATAATACTGTGTATATTGGTTTTCCGGTAAACCTAGACGATGAATTCTATCCTTTGACTGAAGCAAATGCACTAAATTATAACTATACTCGTAATAAATTGCATCATGACACACAGTATGTAATGACACCGATTCTGCTAATGTATGAGGGTTTGTAATTAATACATCTATTTCATTTGCCTTAAAACGATTTATAATATCTAGTCGATAATCTAACGGCACTTCTCCCCAAACTGTTTCAGCTTTGATACCCTTTAATTCTAAGGCGTGTTTTATACTTATTATAGAATCAACAAATATACACCACACAACTAGTTTTTTCTCTTGCTTAATTAGGGTTTCGATTAAATCGATGCACTCATGTTTTTTCGAAGTTTCTCCTATTTCTGAAATTAGATTTTTTACATCTATGGCATAATCGACAAAATCAATGTCTTCTATTTCTCCATCCAACTCCAATATATTTGCAAAATCTGAAAGGTCTAATCTTTGAAGCAACAGATGGGGATTTGTCTCCATTTGAAGCAATCGTATAAAAAGTGCCAATTTATTATTTCTATATCTTTTTCTAAGAATATCAAAGAGCTCCTGTTCTGCTTTTGACACTTGAACTTTTTTTAATATATCAGCATTTGGCTCAGGAACTAACAATTGTTTTTTCGTAGTACGACAAAAAAACGGCTGAATTTTCTCATTTATATAGTCTATATCTGTCGGCAACGGATTTCTGAGCAGATTAGTCTCAAACCCAAAAAACTCTTTATATTCATCGTTATATAAAATATGTAATAAATTATATATATCCAAATACGTATTAGGAATAGGAGTTCCCGTCATAGCAATTATATAGTTAGCATATTTGGATATTTCAAGAGCAGCTCCTGCTTGCTTTCCATTAATTGCTTTTACTTTATGAACTTCATCAAATACTAATAATGTTCTGGATGATACTATATGCCTAATTTCGTCTATATAGTTATTAATACTCTCGTAGTTAAATAGAAAAAGATTACAATTACCAGCTTCATATTTTAATGCAGCTCTTTTGTCTTCTCCTCTAGAATATTTTGTGTCCTGAATACTAAATAGATTGAGCTTATGTTTGTCACCAAAGCATGCTATAAACTCATCAATCCATGATCCAAATGCATTTTTAGGACCAATCATTACTACTCTGTCTACAAGATTTTTTTCTCTTAAGTATGCATACACAGCTAGAGCTGATGATGTCTTTCCTGATCCTGGAACTGAAAAGTTGCCAGAACGTATCATTGCACACATGTAAAAAGCGTCCTTCATTTGCTTTTCACGCAATTGTCTTGAAAAATTATTGTTAACAACTTGTTTAAATAAGTTATATCTATCTTCTATTCTAGTAGGATCTGTTTTCAATTCGATTCCTAATTTTGCTCTAGTTTGAATATGAATATTTCTTTGCTCAATATAGTCTAATAATCTCTGAGTCGCATAATATTCATACCCTAACGAAGGTATTCTTTTTTCAAGCTTTTTATGAATGGATAAATAATCTGGATATACTAAATCTGGTTTGAAATAAATAGTGTTTCCAGATATTCTGTCTACCTTGTGTTTTAATGACACTTTAAAAAAAGTTTTATCAACAAGCCAATCAATACCATCAGTATTAAATTGAAGCACCAACTGCTCATTTTGATAATCCAATATGAGTGCATTATCTTTAAGCAATATATTTTCCACTATAACCTTCCCTTTATTATGATTAAGAATCTCTTTTAAAACGACTTCATCTGCAGGTAAAACTACTAATCCTTCCTTCTTGTTTGACCACAAACTTTCAAATTCTGCTTTAGACTGCTCAATTCCACGTGTATAAAAATTGTCGTCGCTATTATCATGCCAACTACATACAATCTGAAAAGACTCATAGTTATAATCTACTGCAGCTACTGTCTCATTATTTGACCCTCTGAAACATATAGAGTCTCCTATTGCATCTGTTAGTATTCCACATTTGTCATGAAAAATACCTTTAGGTTTAAAGGCTATTTTAATATCAACAGTTCCAATTGCAATAAAAAATGCAAGATTTGATATCTGTTTTTCTTCCTCTAAAGTCATCACTTCATCGAGTCGCTGCAAAAGGTCTTTTCTTACAGTATCTCTGAGCGCATATCCTTGTTTTATTTCAGCATAATCTTCCTGGCTTACTTCATGAGAAATAATCAATCTATATTTACAATTATTTTTACCGAAATACTCTAGCCCCTCTGAATAACGAGCTAAAGCTTTTGCAGAGAAGTATGCGCTTGTTCTATCAAACTGTACAGCATGATATAAAACAGGGTTATAAAATTCTCTCGCTATATCATTACTGTCTGAAGTATAAAATGGTAGCAGTTTTAGCTCTCTAAACATTTAACTCCTCTTTTATTCCATCAATTAACTCTTCCAATTGCTCAATATTGGATTTCATTTCATCTATTTGCTCTTCTTTAAGTCGCTTAAGTATAACAGGATCTATTGCTTTTAATTTATCAATTGCATCTTTTATCATCTGATTAGGTTTGTCGCGAGTTTCCTTAACTCTAACCTTATTATCAACAACTTGCATGGTGCGCTTAAGTTCTTCTTTAGTCTTATCATCTTTTCGCACATTACTAATGTCATCAGAAGTAATTTTTTTATTCGAAGGCAAATTATCTAAAACTTCTTCTGCAATTTCAGCTTCTTGCTCGATGAACTCATCAATATATACTGATTTTGATATTCCTTTCAAATTACGAACAAATCGTGTCATATCGTCATCAGGCTTTACAAGCAGGTTTGCAAAGGCTATATATTTTATTTCCTGCTTTTTATCTTCATCATTAATATTATTTAGAGCTCCATATAGTTCTCTTATTGGTCCATCTAACTGCAATTCCCTTGCTAAATAATACTGTTTAGGAGCTTTAATAGAATCTAAGAATTCCACTATAAGTTGCGCTATTTCCAGCTCTTTCTTTACAATTGAAACTTTTTGATTTGTACTTTTAGCATATTCCTCTACTGTTAGAAGCTTATTCTCTTCTACGTCTCTATACACTCCGACCAGCCTATCAATTGGATCATAATCTACTCTCTCTTCAGATCCTATTTGAATCTGCAACTCCAGCATTTTTATCTGCTTAGCATTACTTTCAAAATCTCTATCAAGAATTACGGTTTCGAAATAATTAAAAGACTCCTGTTCTTTAGCAAGATTTCGAAGACAAGTATATCGTCTATTTCCATCTATAATTCGTCCATCTGTTAATACAACTCCGTATTTTTGTTGTCCTAATAATCGAATATTTTCTTGTGTTAGTTTAATCTTGTCTTCATTACTTTTTACAATAAAAGATTGAATTACATCATTATAATGCTCTATATTGTCCCTATTTAATGAATTGTCTCCGTGCTCAGCTTTATACTGGCTAATCCATGTCGCTATTCTGTCATTCTGGTCATTATAATAGAGATTATTTAATCTAACTCGGTATACTGGATATGTATCCGTTACTCCATCTACAGTAAGCTTTACCATCTGATCTGTTGCTAAAACCGTCTTATTCTGAATACCCTCAATTAATAAATTCATAAATGCCTCCTCTTTATACTTCCTCATAATAATATTCTTTATTTAAATATACTTTTTCCATAATTTCATCGTAGTACAGGTCTGTGTCCTTTAAAGTGTATACTATTTTTTCTTTTTCTAGTTTCACACCATATTCAACATCTATATATCGAATAAAATCATATATATTCATATGAATTTTTTGTTTTAAAATAAACCTCATAAAATCAACGGTTGTAATCGGTCTATGCCCTCTTCGGAAGACAATATTCCCTCCCGTTTTTATAAATCTAACCGATTCATGGTTACGAATTAAACATGCAAAAAACCAGTCATCCAGACCTATATTATGCAGTGGACTTACAAACCCCTTTTTTTTCAAACTCTGAATTGTAAAATATTTATCTTCATCATAATTGATTGCATCTTCCGCATATGATTTAAGATAATCCTTTGTTATTTCAGGATGAACACTATTAACTCTTTCAAATTTGATAAACTTCATATCCTCGTATTCTAGTAGCGTATAATCTTTTCTGTAATCATCTAATACTCTCGCTGCTGCTTGAACATAAGATAACTTACCATCTTCCAATTCTCTAAAATCTACACTATTATTAGCCAACAAAATACTAGAGAAATAATCATACGAATTGTTAAAGCGACTACTAATAACATAATTTGCATATACCTTAAAGCCAAGCTGTTTAACAGTTCGTGCATTAAATTTGCTACTATCGCCATCGGTCAATGATAAAAAGATTTTCTTTAAATCCTCTGTAAAATAAAAATCCTTTTTTAATTCAGCCTTCACTAATCGGAATTCAGAGTCTGTCAGTATCGCCTGATTAATGTCAAAAACACCATTGTGATAATATTCTTCCAACATTGGTGCCACATTAGCGATAACCGTCTGAGGCAGCATACCATACTCGCTCTCGTAAAATTCCGCGTATTCCTCTACTGTTACAGGTGCAATCTGATATAAAAGCTCTTTTGCTTGTTTGTACCTATCGACCGTACCAATTGTTAGCAATGGCATTCTTGTCAATTTAACACCAAACCCGGTAACACGATGCCATTCACTCATTGTCTTTTTTAATAAATTATGTAATTCATACTCATCCTGTAAATTGTAATCCTGCATTAGCTCTTCATTCTCAAAAAAGAGCTTTCTTGTAGATATTTCTACGTTATTCAATCGCTCAAAATGCAACTCCTGAACCAATCCATTTACATCATACTCTTCAATTGGATAATATCTAAATTTACGTCCATATTTTTGTAGTACATACCGGCTATCTGCTATTCTAGCCTCAAAAGCACGAGATGATGGAAATGATAGACGCTCATCTTCATCCAGCCCGTTTTCTTCCAAAAACTCAATATACAGGTTATAAAAATCATCAAAAGATGTTTCCTCTTCTGAAAAATATACCTCCGCAAGTTTCCTGCAAATAGCCTCCCTTTTAATATCTACATAATCGCCATCTATTATTACTTTTTTTCTATTTAAAAAGCCGAGTAAGCGACTATATATTTCAGATTCCATATTCTGATCCCAAGTCATCTCCTCTATATCAGTAGACCCTCTACGATATGCTTGATTCAAATAACTGAACACCTTACTATCGACTTCAAATATTTTTGAAAAAGAATCGACTGTAAACCAATATTTTTCAAACCAATATGCATAGTCATCCTCTCGCAGTACTGGCCTTTTTCTATATTCTCTTTGAATAATTTGGCGAATTCTTTCTCTTGTAACCCCTACTACTTCACCACATTCTTCAAGTGTAAATCCGTTCAATTTCATATTGATAATAGTTTGATACTTTTCATCTAGTGAATTAATCCAATCATCAATTGATGGTAGTTTTTCTCTTAAACAACCTTTATAGTTTTCAATCTCATTATTGTCTATTAACCCTTTAATAATATCATCTACTATTTCCAGCTCCCAAAAAATCGATGGTATTATTTCCTTTATGTCATCAATCGAAACCCTTTTTTCCTGATTAATCTTATTGCTTATAAATAGTTTTAGCGTTTTATATACATTGTCTTGCTTTAGTATTATAGATATTGATGATTCATCAAGCTTTTCATTTTCATCCAAATAGTTTTCAATATTTTCCTTAATAGCTTTTGTAAGAAGGCTATTAGGGAAAATATCTTCTCTGTATCCATATCTATTTTTAAACCAACTGTAATAATAATTATATTTTTCAAGCTGCCGTTTATCAGTCTCAATAAGCGTATTCATACTTAAGTAATCTATTATTTCTTCGACAATCGATGCCCCTATACCATCACTACTGATAAAGTCGCTATAATATACAGTTGCTACATCCCGAATTGTTGTATAGCCTGCTCTTGATAAACTGTGCGTAGTTCTTGCAGAAAATTTCAAATCATCTATTTTAATGTTCTCGCAATACTCACCAAAAAGATTTCTGTATTTAATTATAATTTTCTTTTGCTCATACGTTTCAGGCTTGGCTTTATTAATAACTGTTTTTGGAACATAAGTTATCTCACCATTCTTTTCAAAAAATTTATTCTTAAAATCTTCTATTTCTTGTATTGTTTTCGCACCAGCATTCCTAGTAGCTCGTATTTCTTCCATAGGTGTAGAAAGTAAATCTTCAATAGAAAGTATACCAGCCCGCTTTAAGCAATTAAGTGTTCGATTTGAAAAACCAGCTTGTTTAATGTCCATAATAACCCCAGTCCAATTACTTTTATTATTCTTTCGTTAATACTATATCTATTATAGTGGAAACTAGTCATACTGGCCAAAATCTATACCATTAATAGTAGCACAGTATATTAGTACCTATTTTCCGCTCAAAATTACCATAAAATTTATAAACCCCACAAACCAATTCATTCTCAACTACTTATCACTTGATGCTATTTCCAAAAGTTTTGCTACGTCCCGTACATCATCTCTCACATGCATCTTTTTATGACAATTTGGACAGAGAGCAACCACATTGTTAATTGAATCTTCGCCACCTCTAGACAGCCATTTTACATGATGGGATTCTAAAAATGGTTCTCCATATTTATCTTCAAATGGAGCTTTTTTTTGACAAAGCTGACATACACCTGCTGCTCTCCTTTTTGCATATGAGGCTATTTCTGGGCTACGGTGTCTGTCGGTTCTTTCTGAAATTGTAATCTCTTTATGATTAGCACACTTTAACGCGATTGTCTTCAGCTCTTCTAAATCAATTCTATAAGCATACTTTATCCGTTCTTCTTCTGAAAACTCATCGTTTATCACATCATATTGTTTATTGTGATATGCTCTCGACAATTCCAGATTTTCATCAGAATATATATTTCTATGTTCAGCTATTAATACATTGTTTATGTATTCAATAACTTTCTCTTTATTATTTTGAACGGCAATAGCCTCTCTATCGCATATTTTATTTCGCCGCCGTTTATTACTAAAATCAAAATAATATGTCCATATTTCATAAATCCCCAACTCTCTTTTGTATACCACATTATACTGAATTCTCGTGAACTCATCTTTTGCAGTATAGATAGTTTTTGATTTAAATCCCTCGCCCATACTTCTCCTATAATACTAATTATCATTCATACCAAACTTCTTACTTAAAAGTTTATCTTTCCATCGGTTTTCAATATGTACAATCTCATCATCAGTGACGGTTTTTGGTAAAATCTGCAAAATAGAAAACTGGAAAGCGTGATAACGTTCAGGGTAATCACAAACAACTTCTTTCATTAACTTATTGTTTCCATGTCCTGTTTCGACATACACTCTCCATCTACCAAATAACCCATCTTTATTATATGCGGACCCCACATACTGCTTACCGGTTTCTTTATCTACTATTAAGTAGATAGCATAAATTGATTTGAGCGCTATCTGAAATGATTCATAAGTAACACTATCTTCAACAATTTCCTTTAATGTATCGTAATCTAGAATCAAATCCTCAAACCCATTAAAGACTTTCTTGCTATCCGGTACAATTGAAATAATTGGTTTTTCATTTGTGGCCTTTTGGTGCCAGCTTCTTGTTGCATTCCCCCACTCTACTATGAGCTTATTTTCATATTCTTTTAAACAATCGATGGGGGTTAAATCAAAAATTGCATTTTTGCCAACATATTCCTTTGCATATATATCTGGTAATCCTTTAGGTGCCTTGTCTCTACTATCAGGAACACTATCTCCTACTTCATATATTCCATAAAATTTTGCCAGAGTACTTTGTGAGCTGATAAATATGGCCCAATATTTATATCCCTTACTAAATCCATTTTTTTGGTGACTTGTGTATTCTTTGATAAGATTTGCCTCAGCACATGCGCTAAAGCATTTATCCGAATATGCATGTCTAATAAGTTTTACATCTTTTGGATCTATTCCTGCTTTAATTAAAACATCTGAAAATGAAAGCTGATTCATATTATTTATTCTCCATAGTGAATTTTTTAATGACTATAAACTATAGTGTCAACTATACAGTACTCATAGATTTCAGCTCAAAACACCCCATCGTTAATACAATCTATATAATATTTACATGTGAGGCAGCACCTTGAGCATTGTCTATGTTTGATTCTCTTCTTTTTCTGCAGCCAGAATATTATTCGTTTCATACAAATATAACTCCATATCTTTGATGATATTATTCTAGCATCCTGTCAGGTCTATAAATAGGACACCATAATTTTCCGGGACTGCTTATTTAAGCTGCCTATTTATAATTATTAAAAAAAGATTCAGCTTCTTCTTGAATTTTCATTAATACATCCTTGGGGCCAGTAATTTTTACATCTGGACCTAATCCAAATATCCATCCGAAGAATTGTGAACTGATTGCAACATCAACCGCAATCATACTTCTTCCATTGCCTACATCCCTAGGACTAATATCTTTTCCAAATCTATCTATAAAAATTCCGATTTTATCATTTGGAAATTCAATATGCACTCTTTTTATTGGCCCCCCAAACATTGAAAAATTCTCTAGCGCATATTCACTCATATCAATCTTATCAAATAATTCTTTCCCTTCTCTCAAAGAATCATTTGCTGTAACTTCTTTGATTTTATCCACCCTATAATGTTTGATTATTCCTACTTCTGAATCATAAGCAACTAAATAATAATATTCATTAGCCCATGTTAAAGCCCACGGACTTACTCTATATTTTGCACCTTCTTTTTTTGGTATTAACTGTTTATTAAGTGTCCACTCACAATATTTAAATGTAATCTGCTTATTGTTAAAAATAGCAGTATGAATTGCATCTACATTGTAATAAATGCTTTCATTCATATTTTTTATGCGAGTATTTATGTACACCTGTCTCTGTAATTCTTTTCCTTGGTGTTCGCTTACAAAGCTTTTTATTTTTGAAATTAACACTTTGGATTTATTCTCTGTAATGAATCTTGATGCTTGAATCGCATCTATAAGAAGCTTAATTTCAGCAAGCTCAAATTGACGTGTTCCCACATGATAAAAGGTCTCACGACCCTTTTGAGTTTTTATAACCTCTATTCCAAGCTTATCAGTCATTACTGCAAAATCATCATATAGACTCTTTCTCTCTGCAGTAATTCCATAACCTTCTAATAGATTCATAATCTGTGTTAGAGTAAGGCTATGTTCATCATCTGTTTTTTCTTGCATAATTTTACACAAGTAGCTTAGTTTTAGTTTTTGATTTGCTCCCTTGGCCATAAACACCCCTCCTATGATATTACGTGCTCTCAGTATATCACAGGAGGGGTATTTATTGGACTCATTTCTCGTACTTATAACCGTTTTCTTTTAGGATTTCTATTAATCTTTTTTCTAATTTCTCATAATCACTAGATGAATATTTAATTGTCTCTAAATGTATATCATTATCTTTACAAAATTCCACTTTTCTTTGATCATTATCAACTTGTCTTTTAAATCGTTCTTCGCTGGATATACTTTCATCAGTGATATATTCTCCATATTCATCATAATATCCCTGTTCATAATGATGTGGACCTTGCAGCTCTATAGCCAAATCATATATTGGTTTTCCTTCAGAATCTATATTTTTATATAAAGCAAAATCAAACCTTAGCGGATATCCGCTCTCACTATTTAACCCCTGTATCTTCACTTCCCTTTCATATGTGACACCGAGCAAATTAAGAATTTCCATTGTTTTTACTTCAAAAGAAGATGGCTCATGACATTCACAGTGTTCTTTTATTACATAACCAGCCCAATCTTCATATTCAATCTTCATATCAGAAGATACAATTATCTTTTCAGCCCCGCACAAAGAACATACAGCTTTATATCGTTTCGCTATAACAATCTTTGATGGAAGATATAGCTCCTTTTTCAAAATCAAGTAGGGATCATCAACACATTTTTTTATGTATAATGTGTCCCAGAACAAACCAGTAAAGTCCTTTTTGTACGAATTATCATAATGAACTACGGCATTAAAATCATCATATTCATGTTCTTTTTCGTAGTTTTCTTGTGCCAATTCTTCCTGCCTTTCATATTCTGTATCAAGTTTAAACTCTAATTTGAATGATTTGTCTTCAACATCCCAATATTTATCAAGGTAATCCTTATACTTCTTATCAAATTCATCAACAAAAGGTGCTTTTTCTTCTATACTACGCATCAATGATTCATAGTTTTTAACAAAATATTGTAAATGTTGAATCATTGGTTCCAATGATTTTTTCCCTGTCCTACAAGTCCATTCTTGAGCAAAAAATTTTGCTTTTATCGATGTCAAATCTTTTTGAAATCTATGTTTAGGATCCGTCATATCCGCTAAGATTTCTTCAATATATTCAATACCTTTTTCCCTTAGAAATCTTTCGCTTTCAGTAAGTTGATATTCCTTTTTTAATTCTGGCTCTTTTATTTTTCTAGTATATCCATTAGGAACCAAATATGAAAAAGGGTAATCTTCCTCATAGTGAAACTTTTCTTTACATTCATCACATATTATTTCTGGTGTAGTTTTACTTTCCCTAGACTGGCCAAAATCGTTTGATTTGTGAATTTTAAAATATCTAATATACCCCTTGCCGCATGCACATTTTGCTTTATATGGTCTTCTATAATCTTCCTCGTATGACATTGTTCTTCTCCTTAACATTAAATTATCTTAATTATCATCCCATGCAAAAACCGCTGCAACTATTTTTTAGCTTTTCTTATTCTATATTTTCGGTTATTTATAGAGTTTACAAATCTTCTAACAAAAAAGCGGGGCAACTCCGACTCATACAAATCGAAGTTGCCCCGCAATACTTATTACAAACAGTCCTCTCTGTGGTCGTAAGCTGCCTTATCCCACACATGGACTTGATAATTTAATTTCATAGCCTCAGCTACCTTTTTCATTACCTCTAACTCATCCCGTACTGATAACTTTTCTGTAGACTTTACTACATTACCTTCTCTTAATTCTAATACAAAATCCTTTTTCATACTTCGCGCCTCTCAATACATATTAGTTAAACGGCAAATCCTCAGGTATATCTCCCACTGGATCAAATCCATCTGGTGTACTATCAGGCTTGCCACCTGCTGCACCTTTACTTTCCACAAACTCCTGCTCATCAGCAATCACATCAGTTGTGTAAACCTTCTGTCCATCCTTGTTTGTGTATGTGCCTGTTTGGATTCTTCCAATAACTGCTATCTTCATTCCCTTGTGAAGATACTTTTCCGAGAATTCTGCTCCTTTTCCAAAAGCTGTAATTCCGACAAAGTCAGCATTGTCATCATCTTCTCTTTTGAACCTTCTCTCTACAGCTAAAGTGTACTTTGCCACTGCCTTATCATTGTTCTCACCTGAATATCTCACCTCTGGATCTCTAGTTAATCTACCAATCAATAATACTTTATTCATTCTCTTCCTCCTTTTGAAAACCATGTTTACGCCCATCCCGCAGGCTCTTGTTAGGGTCCATTTTGAGAGTGGCAAGCAAGGCAAGCCTGTACAGGTTTTGCATTTTTGCTTGTTGGGGTACTTGCCCCAACCCCCTACAACAGCCCTATCGGTCTGAGCTACGGCACTACCTTTCGGTGTGCCTATCATTCTTTCTGATTTGTCCGTTCTGCAGCTGCTCCTGCCTCATGAACTCATCAATATTGTGTTTTGCCTTTACATAATCCTGCATACTTTTCTTTGCTTCTCTATATTCGCTGTAGTTCTTTTTCTTTTCAGCCAGAACTTCCTTAAACTCCTCATTTAATTGCTTAACAGTAGGTAACTTTCCCCCTGGCTTTCTGTCTTTTGGTAACTTGTTAAATGCAGCTTTTGCAGCTTTGTGGATTGTGATTTCCTGACGATGTGCTTCATAAAAGCTTTTCTTATATCCGCCTTTTCTATATTTCTCATAAACATCTCTTGTCTTTGCGTAATTAAATATGTGCTGCCTCAAGTCAGTAATCTCATCTAATCGCTGGTCACAGTCCTTGATTTTTGCTCGTAAATCATCAAAAGTCGCTGATGCCAAATGTGCCTTTTCGGCTAGAGAATCATAATCTCTAATGTCCTTCTCCTTCAAAAAAAGAAGTGTCTGTGTTATCTGCTTTGCATTAAACACCTTGGCCCAGCCAACATAACCTTTACCCTTTCCTTCTGTAAGCTTCTTTTGAATATCCACAAGCATATCGAAGCCTCTTTTAGCTGGTGCCCCTGGATGGCCTTGGTACTTAATTCTATCCTTATAAGGCCTTGGCTTGATAACTGATAGACCATGTTTTAAGCAAAGCTCATCACTTATACGTTGCACCACTCTGAAGCTTCCAAGAAAGTTCCTATACTTCCTAGTACAATTTAAGTCTGTAGAGTTCCAAACAATATGATTATGTATATGCCTTTTATCAGTATGGGTTGCAACGATAAATGCATGATTTCCTTTTGTAAGCTTCTCTGCCAATTCATAGCCAATCTGATTTGCTTCTTCAGGTGTTATCTCCCCTGGCTTAAAGGACTGTCTCAGCTGATATGCAATAATATCCCCATGTGGATGCCTTCCAGTTAGACGATAGTACTCTTTCTTAGAAAGCATAAATTCCTCTGTTACTGTCTTTGGATCACATGCATATGAGCTAACAAACTGACCTTCCTCTGTTTTCTCAGGATTACTTGCGTAATCTAGTCTAGCCTTCACACATTGCTGAATTGTTTTTCCCTTATTTACATGCATTGGAATAATTCTCGTTGCTGCCAATCTCTACTAACCTCCTAGATTTCTATAAGCCTCCCTAGTATCTTTTTCAGCATTTCCCATAACTCTTCTTGCTCCTTTTGAAGCTGCTTTATATCAGCCACATAGATACTGCCTGTTTCATTTGCCCTTTTTGCATACTGATTCAGATTGTTACTATTGATACGAAGGAGGCGTATTGCCTCCCTCATATCAGTTAAATCTAGCCTGATGGTATAACCATCAATAGCCATCTTTCTCATATATGCGCCTATGCTTGTAAAGCCAGCTTCATCCATTTTCTTTTTTATAAGCTCTGCCTCTGTAGCATTTACCAGAAAATGAATTTGTTTATTCCTGGTCTCCTTCTTCTCCATCGTCTTCCTCCTGAGGAATGGAATCGAGAATATCCTCCTCTTCATAGTCTAAATCTGGATCAAACTCAGCTGTCCTGTTTGTCTTTTCTTTCTTCTTATTCTTAAAGTAGAAATATCCCGCAATACCGCCAATTGTACCGATTAGAGTAAGTGCCATAATGCCACTCAACTTATTGTTCTTTTCTGGCACTTCTACAACTTCTTCTGTCTCTTCCTCCTCTTCAGCGACAATTTTTTCTACTTCCTCTTTTGACTCCTCATAGACCTCCTTTTCATCGTCATCCATTAAGGCAAGTAAGTCTGCTTCATCAACCTGATTAAGGAAATGTACCTTTTCATTCCCATCCTCATCTCTATCAATAATGAGATAGAAGTAATTGCCATTCTTTGTTGTTACAGTGACAAATTGCTTTCCACCGGCCTCAATACTTCCATAATCATCTACCAGTTCCATGTTTCCATCTGGTGTAAGTGGCCCCCACTCTTCATCCTCTACTTCATCTGATTCTGTGTCCTCGATTTCCACATATTCAGGTGTAGATTCTTCCACCTCATTAACAATTTCTATTTCCTCTGCTTCTGCCTCGTCATAATATGCAAAGGCTGTCATTGGTGTTGCTGCCACCATTAAAGCTGTTGTTACTGCTGCAATCTTCATCTTATTCATAATCATTCTCCTCTTCCTCTAGGTAATCATCTTCTTCAATTTCAGCTGGGTCCTGTTCTGGCTCAGTAGAAACCTTTCCGTTCTCCCCCTGCTGCACCATCTGCAGGAACTGAGCCAACTGTTCTGGGCTAAGATTTAAAGCTCCAACGTCTGCGATAATCTGTGCATTTTCAGCATTTTTCAATCGCTGTTCTGCTGCCTTAAGTCTGTTCTTGTCATCCTCCACCTTTTTCTTTAGACGCTCCACTTCACCGCGAAGCCTATCTAATCTTTCATACATTCGCATATCCTCCTCTTTAATGAATTCTTCCGTAACAATAAAAATGGGCTCGCCAATATGAAGTGTCATAGCTTGCATACTGAATAGGCGAACCACAATGAAGCATTATTTTGTTTACTGGATCAACTACAATTCCAACATGGCTAGCACCACTTGTACTGTACGTCCCCTTGAAGAAAATCAAATCTCCAGCTTGCACATCTGATGGCTTTACTCTAGCTGTAGCATTCTTCAATCCATTTGCTGTTTGTCTTCCAACATTCCATCCATTACCGCAATGGTTAATTACATAGCTTACAAAGCCTGAGCAATCAAAGCTTTCTGACGGATTAGAACCGCCCCATACATACGGATATCCTAGATACTTCTCTCCCTCATTAAGCATATTTGCAAACTGCTCACTGTTTAAATACTCTGCAGGGACATCATAATCCTCATATTCTTCAGTAATCTCATCTAAGCTATAGATGTTATCTCCGAATATATCAGGCTTATTTCCTTTCATAGAAAGCACTACATCATATCTCTCAGACTTCTCTTCATCTGTTACCAGCGCTTCTTTTGCTTTGCTAATTCCATTGTTTTTCAATGTAACCTGCAGGATGTAATAGTTATAAGATTCAGTCTCTGGTTCTCCATCTTCTCCAATAACTGTCCTATACCTTACTTCTACAATTCTTCGTGTAGAGTAGTCATACTGGTAATTAAATATCGTTGGTATCATTTCTTTTACTTCTGCTATAGTGTAATCCTCATACAAAACCGTAAGCAGTGCAGCTAGCTCAAATGGATCATGTCCTATACCTTCTACGTTATAACGATATTCATCATAACCAGGATTATCTGTTTCAACTTTATCTATCTTCTTTTGCAATGCTTTTTCATATGCTCGATATTTGCTTTCTACTGCTAAAATATCTCTATCATTGGCTGTATAAGAGCAATCCATTGTTACAGTTGCAAAATTGGACATCATAGCTGTGCATCCATTGAAGTTAGTCACTATAAAAATGATTAATAGAGCAAGTACTACTGTAAGAATTGCTATTATTGGATGTTCTTGCGTGAACTCCTCTATGCGCTCCTTAATAGTTTCTGCTATGTCTGCCCCCGACTTATCTACAAATCTTTTTGTAGGGCTAAAGCGTGAGCTGGCCTCTTCCTTCTCCTTTTGCTTTCTTAGTTTCTTCGCATTCTGACGTTGTATTCTCTTTCGCTGCTCAGCCTTACCCGCAATCGACTCTGCAGTAGAGATACCCTCCTCTACTGCTTCATCGCTGCTATTCCCACCCTCATCACCTTCCACTTTCGTGGCCTTCTTTGACAGCTTATCCCCATATTTAATTGCAGCTTGGCTACTATCTTTAAGCTTATTTTTCATGCGTTACTCCTTTTCCTGAACCACCTCGTTAAGCTTAGTGGTCATGATGCTATACAACTCTGTGTCCTGTGGAAAACGATCAACAAATGGCAGTATCACGTTTCCATAGAAAATAAGCCCTTCACCTGCTCCCGAATGTGTTACGTACGAAAGCTGATGAGGGCTTATATTTAACTGCTTAGATAAAATTGCTCTATCTCCTACAGCCTGATTAAGCATATATATGAAATCTGAGTTCTCAAAGATATTCTCTACTTCCTTTGAAGCTAAGAAATCCTTAATGTTCTGAGTGATACCAGTTGGAATACCTCCCCATTTTCTAAATCGCTTCCAAATTTCTACTGTGTATGCTGCAGTCTGCTCTTCTCGAAGCAATAAGTGCATTTCATCCATGTAGTATCTTGTAGATTTACCCTGGTATCTATTTTCTGTTACTCGTCCCCACACCTGATCCTGAACAACAAGCATTCCTAGCTTTTTAAGCTGCTTGCCTAAGTCCTTAATGTCATAGCAAACCAATCGATTTGAAAGCTTTACATTAGTTCTATGATTAAATACGTTTAGTGAACCAGTAACATAGATTTCAAGAGCCTGAGCTACATGCTTTGCCTCTATCTCCTGCTGAGCTAAAAGCTCATTGTATAAATCCTGAAGTATTGGCATCTTTTCTGGTCTAGGATCCTCAAAATACTGCTGATAAATCTTTTTCGTGCATCTATCAATGACAGTCTTTTCAACTGGCTTTAAACCTTCCTTTGCCCCAACAATAAGCTCGCATAATGACAAAATGAAATCTGCCTTAAGAGCTACCGGATTATCATCATCCGAATAGTTCATATTAATGTCCATTGGATTTATGAAATGCTCTGATGTAGGCCTAATCTTTACTACCTGGCCGCCTAATCTCTGTACTAATGCACTGTACTCAGACTCTGGATCTGAAATGATAATGTCATCGTCAGTTACTAAAAAGCAATTCACAATCTCTCGCTTAGCACTAAATGATTTACCAGATCCAGGTGTTCCTAAAATCAGGCCGTTTGGATTCTTAAGAGCCTTTCTATCTACCATAATAAGGTTATTAGAAAGAGCATTAAGACCATAGTAAAGGCTTTCATCCTTTGTGTGGAATAGTTCCTGTGTGGTGAATGGAACAAATATAGCTGTTGAGCTTGTTGTCATTCCTCTCTGAATCTCAATAAGATTCTGGGCAAGTGGAAGGCAGCTCATCACTCCATCCTCCTGCTGAAAGTCTAATCTAATAAGATTGCAGTTATGCTTCTGAGCTATGGACTTTGTCTGGAATACATTATTCTCTAACTCTTCCTTTGTCTTTCCTGTATTCATAACAATAAAGGTAAGCAGAAACATTCTCTCATTCTGAGACTGAAGCTCCTTAAGAAGTTCCTTCGCATCTCGTCCATAAGTTGCAAGATCAGATGGGATAATGTCCATATCATAACCACTTCTTACCGCCTTCTTTTGCTCCTCAATCTTGCTTCTATCAAGCTCTGTGATTGTATGCTTGATTGTCTTAATTGCTTTATTCTGATCAATTGACTGGATATGCATTGTAATAATCTGGCTTGATTCTGTATCGAGCATATCAGCAAGCATTCTATCGCTAATATCAGATGCATCGATTGATAGAAAGCTTGTAGCACAATACAAATCACCCATCGTAAAGACTCTTCCATTCTTGAATTCAAAGCTGCTTGGAGCGATTTTATCCTTTACTGACATACCACTCTCTACCAACTTATCCCAATCAATTGAGAACTTGGCATCATCACCAATATGCATCATCTCATGCATAAGGGCTAATCTCTCTTCACCATTCAGAGTCTTGGCTTGTACTCCAATTCTCTTGAAGTTATTCAAGATTGAAAGCTCCTGATGTATAAGTCTAGGCTTGGCCTCCTTGATAGACTTTGCATGAATTCCAAATGTAAGATACTTGGTCTTAACAAGTCCATTGTTTCCAGCTTCCATCTGATGTAAAAGGATTCCGGTATATTCATCTCTGACATCATCAAAGCCATCTGATTGATGCTTGATAGCAAGTCTTCCTTTGAAATCATCTGCATCTATTGTTGTATTCAAAAAGCTAAACTCAAAGCTTACTGAACTATCAAAGTAATTTAAAAAGCTACACCACTCAGTGAATATCTCTGTTTTATCCTCTTGTTGAGCAAGTTGATAGTTAATATCCTGAAACTGAATCGTCTTTGTGTAATAATCATTGCTTACACGGCAAATTCCATCTCTAAACATTCTCTGAAATGGAATTGTATCCTGGGCTGTAATTTCCTTTTTCTTGTTTATAAACACTTCTTTTCCTCCTCTAATCTAGCTGCTTCCTTTTCAATGGCTGCATAATAGTTTTTTGTCTTGTAGCATCTGATTTTTGGCCTGATTATCTGGCTCCTAATCAAATGCCCTATGATCACCTCTAAAGGCTGTCCATTCTTTTCGTACATTGCCAAAAAGAAAAAAGGCATCATCACTACCATCATTCCCATAACTGCTGTATTCACTGCCACAACAGATTTCATCAAATAGAATGACGGTAGCCCCACCAATAAAGCCAACGTAAAACAAATCAGCTGACGTTTTGTCATATTAAAAAAGACCTTACTCTTAACTTTAGTAAGATCTCTTGGAACGCTTATATACGATGCTGCCACGTTCTCACCTCCTCTTAATGTGCATGTAATATCGACCTTGAAATATCATCTGTCTTGAATAGCGTATATGCCAATAAGACCGTATAACCTAATGCCATCCATAATGTTCCAGCAATATCATCTGCTGATGCTAAAGCGATATCTTGAATTAATACCGCATATATTCCTACGCAAACCATAATCAAAAATCCTTGGAATCCAAGTGCAAACAAGCTCTTTACATAATTCTGTCCCATCAAGCTCTGCTCTTTATTTCCAAATGTAGAAAATGGAATTGGGGCTAAGCTTACCATCAAATAAATTTGAATCATTCGTCCATTGATTATTACGAATATCAACAACGATAAGATGTAAGCTGCTGTTCTAATAATGTTGCATTGTAGATATATACCAAGTAGTTCCATTACATCCATTGATTGAAGCGTTTCTCTAAAGTTCCAAGCTTCTACCATTCTGATTTCTGTTTGCTGCGTAATCACACCTCCACTTTGTTGAACCACATGTTGAGCCACATCAAATATAGCCATCGTAAAGTCAAAGGTATGCGTAATAAGCTCTACTGCAACGAACGTCTTAAAAATCCATTTAAAGAAGATCCATGTTTCAAAATTTGCTAGGTTGTTATGTGAAATCACCAGCTGAATCAGCTCATAACAAGCTATAAAAGTTAGAATAATTCCCGCTATTGGCATAATTACGTTCTCTGACAGAGTTCTTATTAGATTGAAAACCTCAGGCATGAATTCTGATGGAGTTTGGCCAACATTATCTGCTATAGTTCCTACCTGATTATTCATACCAACAAATACCTGAGCCATTATTTCCATGATTCCATCTATCAAATTATCCTTCCAATATTCGGTAAAGGATTCTAGTAAACTATCCATTCGTTCCTCCTTTCTAAAAAATAGGCCCCAGATTACTCTGGAGCCCTTACACTATCTAGCTCTTAGAACAAGCTAGAAAGCTGTGGAACGAGTGTTACACCAATTACGCCTACACCAGCGCCAGCCATTAGCTGTTTCATCCCTTGTGATTTAGCACCTGGGTTGTCTGAGCCGTAACCTTCCATAAGGTTAATTGCTCCCCAAATACCAAGACCTGCACCAAGTGCGATTACGAGTGTCTGAAGTGTTCCGATTGCTGTTGTAAAAAATCCCATAAATGTTATCCTCCTAAAATTAAATCATGCTTATAGTTTGTTGATAGTTCTTTTACTTGCTGATATCCGTCGACTGATACCAGCTATATGCGCGCATAATAAAAGACCCTCTAGCTAATGCTAAAGAGCCCTTTAATCAGTGATTTCGATGACTTCATACATGTCATCTGGTTTCAATATTAAGTTTTTCCTGTTTTTAAGATATTTTCCTATATCTAACCAATTTTTACGGTCATAATCTGCCGTTTGATGGAAATTAGGGTGGTTAGTTAAATCATATTTATCCGAAATAAACGGACGCACTCCTCTAACTCTTACAATACACTTATTTCCATCCATTACAGCCAGCTCATCCATGCTCATAAGGTCTTTTCCAAGCTTTTGATAGTTTGTACTATACGATGGATTATTTCCCCTGGCTTCGCTAACATTGTAATAATCAATTGTTTCCTTGCCTAATATCTCAGTTAGATCTTTCAGCGTATTCTTTTCTGAACCTCCTAAGAATATCTGACAATCGCAGTTACCTTCGATTGTCTCTGCATTATCCTTATAGAGTGCTTTCAGCTGCGACTTCGTCTGAAGCACCAACATGGCTGAAATCTCTCTGGATCTTATGGTTGCCATTAGCTTTTCTAGGTTTGGAATCTGTCCAATATTTGCCGCTTCATCGATTAAGCAGCGGACATGTACTGGTAATCTACCCCCATATACATCATCTGCCTTTTCACAAAGCAAATTAAAGAGCTGCGAATAGATTAGTGATATCAAAAAGTTAAAAGTGTTGTCTGTATCCGACATAATGATGAATAAAGCTGTCTTCCTATCTCCTAATCGGTCTAACTCCAGCTCATCATACATTGTAATATCCCTTAACTCCTTGATATCAAATGGTGATAACCTGGCTCCGCAGCTAATCAATATAGATTTTGCTGTTTTACCGGCTCCTTGCTTGAACTTCTTATATTGCCTTACTGCAAAATGCTCCGGATTCTTCTTTTCCAAATCATCAAACATCAAATCTACTGCATTTTTAAAGTTCTCATCTTCCTCCCTCACCTCCATAGCATTTAAAAACTCCAGTAAGGTATTGAAATTCTGCTCATCTTTTGGTGCTTCATAGTAGATATAGCCTATTAAGGCACTATAAAGCATCTTTTCGCATTTGGTCCAGAATTCCTCTCCTTCCTTTCCATCTCCTTTTGTATTGGCTATTAGAGTGTTTACAAGCTTCAGAATGTCCTTCTCCCCATGAATATACTCAAACGGGTTATACCTCATGCTTTTCTTGAAGTTAATGGTATTAAACACCTTCAGGTCATACCCATTTGCAAGTAGTGCCTTACCGCATTCATTTACAATATTTCCTTTTGGATCAGTTACCACATAACTAGAATGCATCTGAAGCAAATTGGGTTTAAGAACAAATCTTGTTTTTCCTGAACCTGAGCCTCCTGTTACCAAAACATTCTTATTTCTTGCATATTTTGGATTCTTAGGCCTGCTTTCCATTGTTAGCTGTTCTGTTTGGGAAAGAATCACATTCTCCTTAAATACAGGGTTTACAAACGGCTCTATATCCTTTTTTGTGCCCCACCTGGCGGAACCATATTCTACCTTATGTTTGAAATTCTTCCTGTTCTCACGCTTATCCATAATAAATAAGCCTCCAAACATCAACACTAAAACAGCTAGACCTATCATTAGACTTGGATTAGAAAGGATTGAATCTATCGAAATCATCTAGCTCGCTCCTTTCTCTTCTCAACAGCTTTTTGTGCCATTGCTTTTACTGCCTCCTTGCATTTATCTAACTTAGCAAGTACGCTACTTCTCAGCTTCTGCTTATTGAGATATTTCATGGTATATTCAGAAACAACTTTATCTATACCATCCTTATCCTTTGCCTTGAAAAACACATTATAGACTGGTGGCTCTACTGTTTTATCTTTGATAATCGCATAGTCTACACCATACTTCTTTGCTATTTTATGAAAATCTCTAATCCCTTCTTTATCCAGATCAACTCTGGTAACCCCGTCTCCTTGGCCAATTAAATCTTTTACAGATTGCCTGCCATGAGGCCTGTCATCTGTGATTGCTTTATTATTCATTTTCTCGTCTAAATGACGCTTTATAGCTATCAAGCATTTAAGCAATGCATTTGCTGACATTTGGCCTGTTCTCACTGCAAACTGTACTGATTTCTCCTCAACCTCCTGCTGCAATCACCTCACTCCTTTCTGGCTACTAAAGCTCCTGTAGCCATATCATTGTTAACCCTAGCACGATAGTAATTACTTATCGTCATTGGCGCGTTATACAGGGATGCCAATAAATAAGACTTAATGCTTTTAATTCTCGTATTGTTCTCTTTTATTCCATCGAGAACAAACATAATATGCTCGTGATTCAGCTTCATAAATGCTGACTTTACTACTGCTGCTGGCTTATCATCTCCTGATATCCTAATCACTTCACTAGTGGTACATATAGAATCCAAAATCAATTCAAATATTTCATCTATCATTGCTTCATCGTCTGGATACTGTGTCTTCAACCATTCAATCTGCAGTTGCTTCTCCAGATATTGCCTGTATTCGCGCCTTTCCTCCTCTCTTTCAGAAAGAATGAAGTCAGTATCACTATATTTAGTATTATTAATATCAGTATTATTACCTCGTAATATGTCCGAGCCTTGACTCGTAGCACCTGAATTCTCAGAATCGTAAACCTTGCTCTTCTGTAATCGTAAAAACTCCGAGTCCATAAAGTTCTTCACATATATAATTATTGGCTTGCCCTGTCCCTGTCTCTTGCGTTCTATCAATCCTATATTTTCCAATTCTACAAACAGTTTGGTTGCTGTCTTATCAGATATGCTTAGAGCTGACATGGCGCTCTGAAGGGTATAAATGATATAAACTCTACCTTTCTCGTCATACCAGCCATTTTTAGCTGACAACGACACTCGATCAAGCAACAACCCATATAATGTCCTGGCGTCTCTGGACAACTGCCTAAATCTAGAATCTGTATAGAAAACTTTTGGAATTCGATAGAACACGAATTGCTCTGATTGTTCTCCATAGAAATAGTCAAAACTCATGCATTTCCTTTCTCTTTTGGTTCTGATGGCTCTACATCATGTCCCAAGATTTTCTTCATACATGGAAAGCAAAATGCTCTACCATATCCGTATGGACAGGGATTCTTACAATTCAATGGTGATGGTGTAGGAATCCTTCCTCCAATTATCTTGCTAGGCACTGGACCTGTACTTAATATTTCACTATATGCTGACATTATTCATTCCTCCTGCATTTCATAGAAAAAGCGTCTAGCTGCAGTTACCCACAGCTGACGCTCCTGATCTAATTAATTATTAAATTGCTTCGCCACCCTTGTTCTTAACGGTGTTCTTTACAATATCTTCCTTCTTAGGCTCTGGCTTAATAGCTGCCTTCTTCTCCTTTAACCCCTTTAATACTGAGCCCTTCTCAGCAAGCTTATCTTCCTTTACTGCCTCTCTTTCAGCAGCTCTTGCCTCAAACTTTTCTGCTAACTCGAAGACCTTATCCTGTGAATCAAAGTGATATACAGAATCTGAAAGCACATCCTCAGGCAATACCTCTGTTGAATTGACCTGCTTAACCATATCCATCAGTACTGAGGCATCCATCTCTCCTCTATCTGGCACAATAATGACCTCGTGGATACTCGATGGGAGCACATAAAAGTCTCCATCTAACTTATCTGCAACATCTTCAAGGAAGTTTGGATAAGCAATTACGCCTGCACCATGTACCTTGTCCTCTACCGTTGCTACATAGATCTGACTTTCTGGACCATCAGCAGGAATAAACTGAAGCATCATATCCGCATCTGGACCAAGCATCTCCGCAAGTGTATCCCTCATTGTTTTAATCTCAGCCGGTCTAACCTCTGGCGCATTCGCCATCGCATCATTGTGAAGCTGTTCCGGTGTGATGTTCATTGCCTCCAGCATATTGTTTGTAACTAAGATAGTCTGGACACCGCTATCATCACTTCCCATGACAAAGCGATAAACAATGGCCATGTCCTCCATATCCTTATGGGGAATCTTCTCAAGCAGTGATGCATTCTTTTCTGCTCCAACAAGCTCAATTGTAAGCTTGTCCTTCATCTGCTCATAATCTGTAAGTGCCTTTGAATCAACGGATGGCGCATTCTCTAAGCCGTTCTCAATTCTTTTTGCAACAGCATCAACAAGACTATCGTAATTGCCTCTGTTCTCATACTCCTCCGCAATCTTTGTGAAGTTTAGGCTCACTCCTAATGTGGAACCATCCGGTCTAACTGTTAGTGAATCGTAGCTCTGATTAAGTTTTTCATTTGGCTGGATGTTAATCTCAACATCCTCAATGCCTTTCTTAGCTAACTCCCTTGTTACGTCCTCTTTAAAGTTTTCCTTGAACTCTTCGTAATTTACCATGTGTACCTCCCTTTTCTTTACTGGTTAATTTGTGGTACGAAAAAAGCGCCAGGCTACAACCACTTAATAGTTGTAAGCTGACGCTTCATTTCACACCGTATTCTTTTGCAAAAGAAAATGACTCCCTCAGGAGCTTTTGTATCGCTCCCTCGTTTGTCCATGATAAATATAACATGACCCATATTAGAAAAAAAGGTACGGGACCCTTACAAAAACCCTACAATTTTCCTACAGGAATGTGACATCTCTCGCTAACATTATCATTACACTAGCTATTCTTGGTGTGCAGATGCTGTTAATTCCATCATCCTTTCAGCATATGTTGCGCCGTCAATTTCTTCGGCTTCATACTGTCGCATTAACTCATCAACCTGTTCTTTTAATTCTTCTCTTGTCATATGTGTTATCCTCCTTATTATATATTTATTTTTTCTCCAAGAATAAGGTTGCTATTTCATCTAGAGCAGAAGTCACATCTTTACCTTCCAAACCCAGTTGATTACCTATTTGCACTCCCGTTTTGAAAATCATTTGCATACCGCCCATCATTCCACTGCCACCTTCTCTTTTTGAGCCCCCTCCTAATTGTGCAAGTCCATGCGTTAAGTTAGCTGCATTTGGTTTCTTTGACATAGTATACCTCCTTGTCATCTAATCTGAATAATATCATTATTGTTAATCTGGTTCGGATGTTTCTTTTTCCTCGTCTTTTAGCGCTTTATTCATTCCGTCTATTAGTTCTTTTTCTACTCTTTTTGCTTCCTGTTTTTGCTTGTTGATTGCCTCTTGCTCACGTTTATCTCTAATAGCAGAGAATGCCTTGTAGCCTGCATATCCTAATAAACCTATACCTAAAGCAACACCTTCAGCTATTAACAATTCTGTCTTACCCTCAGATTTGCCCTCCAGTTTTCCTTCATTAAATCCTGTTTCTCGTATAAAATCCAAATATTGCTCAGGGTCACCATGTTCTTTTGCATTATGTGCTAATTCAGAATAATCCCAATCTTTTCCCATTTTTCTATACTCCTAATTTTATAACTCCATCTTCAAGTGCTTGTTGATCTAACCCATTAACAAAATTTCTAAAGTTTACATATACGCAGAACAATTCTTCCTCATCTACAAAATAATCTAATGCAAACTTAAAGATATGATCCATCATTTTCTTATATATCTTTCCAGACTGAGAATCTAATTCATCAGTGATTGGCTTAATGTTTTCACGATTTAATTCATCTAATATCGCATCCCTATTACGAATACACTCTTTGACAACATCAGAAACAAACTCTTTTATCTCTGAATCTTCTATAGGGGTATTTGCCATCTCGATGAATGCCTGTTTTATCTCTTCTCTATTTATCTCGGTTCCTGAAATTTCTAATATTTCTTCACAAACTCTGTAAGCTTCTAATACTCTTCTTAGCACAATCTTTTTTTCAGTTTTGAAGCTTTCTTTTTGACTTAAAAAATCTACTACAAAAATCAGCTTTACAATATTCCAAAACAAATCATAGTAAGAATCTGTTCCATATTCTGGTAGATTTGATTTCTGTGCCGAAACTTTACCAGTCTTTATTAACTGTGTCTGACTTAACTTTTGGAAATCTTCTAAATCTAACCTTATATTCTGGATAAATTCAAGCATTTGAATTCTTTTTTTGTATACATGTATTTGTTCAGCAATTCCAGTTTCAGAATCGTATTCATCTGTAAAAATGGTTTCCATATCTGATATTCTATAACCTGCTAATAAATACATTTTAATATCCAATAGTTTATTCAATTCTTTGTCTGTATAATATGTTGTGATACCTTGTCCCTTTTTTTCAGGAGTTAGAATCCCTTCTTTTTGTAATCTCTTTATATCATCTCTACATAGACAAAAAATATCTAACACCTCTGAAGTTGCTTTTCGAATCATAATCATTCCCTCCTCTCTTTTAATATAAACTTGGGAATAATTCCCAAGCAAGTCTTTTTTATAAAAAAATAGAAGCATCCTAGTGCTTCTATTTCAAACTCTATTCTTCTCTGCAATAAGCAACAGCATTTAATAATCCTGTTACTACAATACCTATCACTATATATATCAATTGTTTCTGCCATATCATTTCTTTGTACTTATCCCAAATAAACAATGACACCACACCACAAGATATTATTCCAAATACGACTCTAGCTACCTTAAAGTTCAACTGGAGCACTACTGAAACCAATACAATTAATCCATAAACACCCCAGCATACTGCTTCACTATATCCTGCGCTTGTCATCATCAGAAATGGTAAGAAACCTACTATCAAACCATTAACAATGTAAAAATGCCCTAGTAAAAACAGAACAATGCTTATCGCAAACATCGCCAATGTAACAAAGATTCCTATTACTGCTCCAGCCATTTTACCATTATCCATAACTATTCCCCTTTCATTGCATCTGACAGCTTACTAGCATATACTGCAGCACGAGCTGCTGTTTTAGCCACCTCGTTTTTATCCTGATCTACAGTAACTGCTCTATCTATATCCCAAACTAAATTCTTATCAACTGCATCCTGGAACATTCTACCAAGCCTTGCCCTTACCTGCGCTGCAGACTCTGGATAGCCTGTATTTTCCAGTTTTTTTTCTAGATTCTGGAAAGTAGGAAGCGCATGAAGGCTAAAGAAACCTTTCTGCGCCCTAGCTTCCCTTTTTAAATTTTCAAATTCAACTAATATATCAAACCCATTGTAACCATAGCGGTCCTTAAGAATGCTATAAACAAGATTATTAACACTTATCCCCTTATCATCGGCTTCTGCTTTCAAGTCTCCATAAACTGCTTCATTCAACGATAAATTAACTCTTGGCATATAATACCTCCTTCGACATGAGTGTTGTGCAACTATGTTAATTTGTATTATATGAGTGTCGTGCAATCATGTCAACTATAATCCAGCTGCCATATCGTGATTTACTTCTGCTATGTAGTAGCTGCTAATCGTAGTAGGTGCATTAAATAGCATTGTAAGCATATATTTTTTAATATTCTTCACCTTACTGGTAGTGCTTCTAAGTGACTCTACTACGTACTCCACATGATGGATATTCAGCTTCATAAACTTGCTACGAATCAGATTCATTGGATACCTGCTACTTGCGATAACCATGCTTTCGCCCTGAAATAAAACCGTTTCAAGTACTAGCTCATAAATGCCTTCGTATAGCTCACTGTCATAAGGGTCTCTCTCAATCAAGGCATCTATTTCAAGGTTCTTGCGTATTAGCAGCTCATATCCCTTCAACTCACTATCGATAGGATTTGCGTCTAATTCATTTAATGTATTATTATATTTATTCTTATTAGTGTTTGCTTTTGAAACCTCTAAAGGTTTTATATCCGAACCACTAGTGGTTTCATTTTCAAACCGGTTTGAATTTAAAACCTCAGACATAAAACTCTTCACATAAATTACTGCTGGCTTGCCTTGTCCCTGATTTTTTCGCTCTATCAATCCTACTCCATCAACCGTATCCAACTCAGCAAATAACTTAATTGCTTTGTTCTTCCCTATTTTCAATAGCTTCATAGCATCCTTTATTGAGAATTTGATAAAAACACGATTTTCCTCATCAAACCAACCATTTTTAGCCGAAAGAGACATTCTATCAAGCATTAATCCATATAGCATCTTGGCATCATTGCTTACATTATCGAAATAACTATGTGTTACCAACAGCTTAGGTATTCTATAAAAAGTGAAGGTATCTGCCTCAGTTCCATAAAAGTATTTGAACTGTATCTCGCTCATTGCTTTTCTCCCTTCTCAGAAGTCCAAATTTTGAACCTCTAAAATCCATTTGTTGCTACACTTGGTTCCACCATAAAGCTCTTCACATATATAAAATCTGGTTTCCCCTGTCCTCTATGCTTCTTACTTATCAAACCTATTTCTTCTAATTCCTGTAAACATTCAATAGCTTTTCCTTTTGATACTCCAAGATCTTCTCGTATTTTGTTTATTGGATATGTGATGAATACTCTGTTTTTATCATCAATCCATCTATCCTTTTGCGAATTGCTCATTATATCTAAAAGCATTCCATACAGCACCTTTGCTTCTACAGACAGAGATGAAAATATGTCCTCTGTCATCATAGCCTTAGGTATTCTAATAAACGAGTACTGTTCTGCTTGATGCTTATAAAAGTAATTTAATCCCATATTATGCACCCTCCTGCTCTTTCTTCCATTTCTCTAGTAATTCGATAATGACTTTTTCCCTTTCAGCTGCAGAGGTCTTATAAGGGAAGTACTTATCAAGCTTTCTTTCTGAAAGTGATACTGCTTTTGATTTCTTCTTTGCTTTAACTGCATCATCCATCTCTTGAATAAATGCTTCCTGTCCTATATTCGCAGTATTTTCTTTTGCCTTTAACATAGCTATTTGTTCCGGCTTAATAGCTCCATTCTCAGTAATATACTCATATATCCATTCTTGGAGCTGTTTATCAAAGTAAGATATATCCACAGCCATACCCATTGTTAACTTCTTGTTATCCACAAGCCCTAATAATTCTTCCACTAGGTTTGTTAACCTTATGTATTTCTGCACTTGCCTCTCTTTTAAGCCAAAGGCTTCTCCTGCTTGCTCAGCTGATGACTTCCCGCACTGAGTGCGCGAGGTTAAATCATTACGCGCTCCTTGTCTTCTCATAGCATCCATTTTCATTTTCAATGACCAGGCTCTTTCACTAGGAAGTATTTCTTCCCTTTGAACATTGGCATCTACCATTGCCACAACAGCCTCATCATTTGTCATTGGCTTTATAATTGCAGGGATTACATTTAAGCCCGCTATGGAAGCAGCATGAAGTCTCCTATGGCCAGATATCATTTCATAGGTTCCTTCATCATCAGGCCTTACAATTACTGGAGTAAGCACACCATTTTCTTTGATACTCTGAACCAAATCTTCCATCTTATCATCATCAATCACCTTGAAAGGATGGTTCTCAAATCCGTATATTTCGCTTAGCTTTAACTCTACAGTTCCTTCGCCTGTTTCTGTTGGAGCACCCAAAAGCTCCTCTACTGATGCAAAATGAATCTTTTCTCTCTTAGCAGCCATGAGCAAGCACCTCCTTTGTTAATGACATATAAGCAAAAGCAGCCTTTCCCTTTGGATCATAATCATAAATAGACTTTGCCATTGAACTGATTTCAGCAACTCTTACCGATAAAGGAATCTCTATTGGAAATACTGGGATTGTCTTTCCATATACATCATTTACCTCAAGCACAATATCTTTTGCATAGTTAGTACGATTATCTACCATTGTCAGTAAAATACCTTCTATCTCCAAATTAGGATTCAATCTTCGCTTTACTGTATAAATGGTCTTGATTAACTGCTGCAAGCCCTTAACCGGTAAATATGCAGCTTGAACTGGTATTAAAACTGTATCTGCACATGCTAATGCATTCACTGTCATAATTCCTAGTGAAGGCATACAATCAATGATTATGTAATCATACTCATCTCTGACTGAATCAATATATGATTTGAGCACTAGTTCTCTGCTCATGGTGTTTACTAAGGATATTTCAACAGCTGATAGCTCAATATTCGATGGAATAAGATCAACTCCATCCTTGAACTTAATTACTGCATATCTTTCTTCAATATCCTCTTCATTTACAACTCTAGCGATTATATCTACCAAAGTATTTTCTAGCTTGTCTGGGTGTTGATTGCCTAAACTGATTGTCAGGCTTCCTTGAGGGTCAGCATCTATAAGAAGGACCTTCTTTCCTTCCTCTGCAAGACCTGTTCCTAGATTGACTGCGGTAGTTGTCTTTCCAACTCCGCCTTTTTGATTTGCAATTGCGATTACCTTTGCCATAGCTTTTCTCCTTTTCTTTGATGATTCATCAACAAAAAACACAAGTTATGGAAGACTGATTTTAGATATTTAAACATTAAAAAAGCACTCTCTAAGTTTCCTTAGAAAGTGCTCTATATAGCTTATGTTCTTCAGACATATCGTTATTATCGGGTATTAACAAGTATTCAAGAACTATGAAATATAGGTCCTATATAAACCCTTTTAATGCCCTCATCCTCTACAAGTAGCGGAAAATCAACGATTAATCCTGTACGTATGGCATAAGTGCAACGTGACGAGCACGCTTGATAGCTACTGTAAGAGCTCTCTGGTGCTTAGCACATGTGCCTGTGATACGACGTGGAAGAATCTTTCCACGCTCAGAAATGTACTTCTTAAGCTT